>MAEO01000201.1:450-23126 GCA_001683985.1 Smithella sp. M82 | reverse complement strand
GGGGCAAAATTATTGCACAAGAAAACGGTTATCAGTTACTGGAATAAATAGAAACTTAGTATTTTAGGGGCGTCCCCAATGACAAAAAGATTGCGCTCGAAATTGAGGTATAAAAATGAAGAAAAAAACAACCAGAATATGGGATGCCGCCGAATATCTTAAAACAGAAGATGACATGGCTGCCTATCTGGAAGCTGCGCTGGATGAAAGCGATCCAGCATTAGTCGCTGCAGCACTTGGTGACATTGCCAAAGCTAAGGGTATGACAGAAATCGCACAAAAGACCGGGCTTGGGCGGGAAAGTTTATACAAGGCATTATCCCTGGAAGGGAATCCTGAATTCTCTACGGTTATGAAAGTCATAAGCGCTCTTGGACTGAAGCTTCACGCTGGAAAGGGCAAAACAAAAAAAGCTGCCTGAATTTAACCGCGAGCCCTGAACCTGCTTTGTCACTTCGAACGCACGTGAGAAGTCTTAATGACGCCCGCTAAGGGCAAGCGCAGCAGAGACCGAAGCGTTGGCGGAATTATCCCCGTAGCGAAGCGAATGGGGATAAAGAAGCGAAGTTCGAAACGTAAGTCGAACTATCCAATGGCGTTGCCATTGGAAACCATAAACCATTTTACTTGCGAAGCGAATGGGGATAAAGAACAAGATTTCTCGTCCTCCGCTTCTCGAAATGACATTAAAAAAGAGTGTCACTTCGAACAACCATCAACTATCAACAATGAACTATTTTTCCTAACCTTGAACATTGAACGGTGGTTTTTTATTTTTCACTTTTCACCCTTCACATTTCACGGGCTTTTAAAGGAACTATGAACTATAAACTGTTGTTTTCTTTTCACTATTCACTATTTTAACAGGAGGTCCTTATGACAGCAAAGCGTTCCATGGGTTGGCTTCCCGATTACCCCGATTTTCGGGATTACACCGAAGAAACACAAGAAGTAATGAGACTCGTTGATCCCGATGGTATCGGGAAAAACGCAAATCGAACTATCCCGGGAGCGAAGCGACGTGGGACAAAAGTCGCAGCCGAAAAGCTCCCCTCTTCCGTCGATCTGCGCCCCTGGTGCTCCCCCGTTGAAGACCAGGGCATGCTGGGTTCCTGCACCGCCAACGCCGGCGTCGGCATCATCGAATACTACGAACGCAAAGCCTTCGGCCGGCACACCGACGCCTCGCGGCTCTTCCTTTACAAAGTCACCCGCAACCTCATGAAAGCCAAAGGCGACACCGGCGCCTACCTGCGCACCACCATCGGCGCCATGGTCCTCTTCGGCGTCTGCCCGGAAGACTACTGGCCCTACACCGACAGCGAAACCGCCTTTGACAAAGAACCCAACGCCTTCACCTACGCGTTTGCCGCCAACTTTCAGACCATCAAATACTTCCGGCACGATCCGCCCAACACCGAGCCCGGCAAACTGCTCACCAAGCTCAAAACCTGGCTGGCCAAGGGACATCCCGCCATGTTCGGTTTCACCGTCTACAACTCCATTGAACAGGCGGACAAAACGGGGCGCATCCCCTTCCCTTCACCCAAAGAAAAAATCGAAGGCGGACACGCCATCGTCGCCGTGGGCTATGACGACAAAATGAAAATCAAAAACACCCACAACAAAACCGAAACCACCGGCGCCCTGCTCATCCGCAACTCCTGGGGCGAAGGCTGGGGTGAACAGGGCTACGGCTGGCTGCCCTACGACTACGTGCGCAAAGGCCTGGCCGAAGACTTCTGGACCATCCTCAAAAAAGAATGGCTCGACACCGATGCATTCTCGGAATAAATGTCACTTCGAACGAACGTGAGAAGTCTTGAATTTTTCGCCTAAAACGTAAAACTTTAATGAGACTCGCTAAGAACGAGCTTTGCGATGTTCGAAACGCCAGTCGAATTATCCCAAGCACACAGTGCCGTGTGGAAAAACTTAAAACTATTTATTTTCACATTTCACCATTCACAGGTTTTTGATATGTCATTCCGATGAGCATCAGCGAAGAGGAATCTAATTTTTTCACGTAAAACTATTTATTCTAACCTTGAACGTTGAACCTTTCTAAACCTATGAAGAAAAAAATATCTGTCATCTTCGGCACACGTCCCGAAGCCATTAAGCTCGCGCCGGTTATCCTGGCGGCAAAGGCCAATCCGCATTTTAAATGTAAAGTCTGCGTCACCGCCCAGCACCGCGAGATGCTCGATCAGGTGCTCAAAGTCTTCAAAATTAAGCCTGATGTTGATCTCAACCTCATGCGTCCCAACCAGACACTTGCAGGTTTAACCGCCAGAGCTATCCGTGGTATAGACACCTATCTGGCGCAGGAAAAACCGGACATGATTATCGTCCAGGGTGATACAACAACCGTTTTCTGCGCCGCCTTGTGTGCCTTCTACCACAAAATACCTATCGGCCATGTCGAAGCTGGCTTGCGCACAGGAAACAAATATTCGCCATTTCCTGAAGAGGCAAACCGTGTTCTGGCCACTCACCTCAGCACCTTGCATTTTGCACCCACTCAAAAGGCCCGACAAAACCTCCTTCAGGAAGGCATTGCACCCGAAAGAATATTTGTTACCGGTAACACCGTGATAGACGCTCTATTTCTGGCACGCGATAAAATAAAGAAAAAACCGCCTGCCATTCCACAACTCTGCAAATCAATCTTACAAAGCAGCCAACAGCTTGTGCTGATCACAGGGCATCGGCGCGAGAACTTCGGCAAAGGTTTCCAAAATATCTGCAAAGCCGTTAAAACTTTGGCGCAAAGATTTCCCGAGACGCAATTCGTCTATCCCGTGCATCTCAATCCCAACGTCCGGAAACCGGTTTACAGCCTGCTGGGCAATCAGGAAAACATCCATCTCATTGAACCGCTTGGCTACCTGCCATTTGTCGCACTAATGAATCGTTCAACAATTATTTTAACCGATTCCGGTGGTGTGCAGGAAGAAGCTCCCAGTCTTGGAAAGCCGGTGCTGGTCATGCGTGATACCACAGAAAGACCGGAAGCCGTGGACATGGGTACTGTCAAATTGGTTGGAACAAATGTAAATGCGATTATTGATAATGCGGCCAAGTTACTGACTGACAAGAAAGCATATTCCGTGATGGCAAGTGCTGTAAATCCTTATGGCGACGGTCGGGCAACGGAACGCATTGTCACTACCTTTCTGCAATTTACAAATTCTCTGGACCATAAACATTGAACATTAGAAAGATAGCCGACACCTGCTGCCCGTATTTTTTAAGACCGTTATTCAACCGTATCGAGAATTCACCCCTTGGCCTGCGGCTGGCGCGTGGCATGTTCTGGTCGATGGCCGGGGCAGCCATCTCCCGCGGCCTGATGCTGATTGCTTCCATTGTCGTCGCCCGCCTGCTGGGAAAGAGCGGCTTCGGCGAGTTGGGCATGATTCAGACCACCGTCGGCATGTTCGGCGTCTTCGCTGGTTTTGGCCTGGGGATGACCGCTACCAAGTATATTGCCGAGTATCGTCAGACAGATCCAGAGCGTGCCGGGCGGATCATAGGCCTATCCGGTCTAGTCGCAATGGCCACCGGCGGTTTAATGGCGCTGGGCTTATTGGTCTTTGCGCCATGGATTGCAGAACATACCATCAATGCCCCACACTTGACCGGCGTTTTGCGGATCGGGGGTTTAATACTTTTCATCAGTGCACTTAACGGTGCGCAAACAGGGGCGCTGTCAGGATTTGAAGCCTTCAAAACGATCGCTTACGTCAACCTTTTTGTTGGTTTGATCTCATTCCCAATCCTTGTATTGGGAACATACTTAGGCGGACTAACCGGCGCAATATGGGCGCTGGCGATTAATCTCTGCTTCAATTGGCTGTTCAATCATCTGGCGCTTCGTAAAGAAGCACGGCGATTCAATGTGCCCTTTACCCTCCGGAAATGTGGCCGAGAAATGCCCATCATATGGAAATTCAGTCTGCCGGCAGTATTGGCAAGCTCGTTGGTCGGTCCTGTCAATTGGCTATGTGCAACCTTCCTGGTCAATCAGCCTGATGGCTACGGTGAAATGGGCATTTTTAATGCTGCCAATCAATGGTATGCCATGCTCATGTTTCTGCCTGGTTTATTAGGCGGAGTGGTGCTCCCAGTTCTTTCTGAACGACTTGGCCAAAAAGATAAAAACCAGTCCATGAAAACAATGTTCTTTTCGATAAAGGCAAACGCACTGTTCGTAATGCCACTGGTTGCGCTTGCGGGAATTGCAAGCCCTTACATAATGAGCCTTTATGGCGCTGGATTCAGGGATGGATGGCCGACGCTTGTTGTCGTACTGCTGACAGCAGGTCTTCTAGCAGTGCAAACGCCTGTTGGACAAATCATAGCGGCATCTGGGAAAATGTGGCTCGGGTTCGTTATGAATATGGGCTGGGCGCTAGTCTTTATTGTGAGTACCCTACTCCTCGTCGATAAAGGATCTCTCGGTTTGGCCACAGCAAGAGCATGCAGTTACGTTATTCATGCAACATGGACTTTTGGATTTGCCATTTGGCTAATACGTAAAGGAGCAAGTAATTGATCAACCACAATGTAGATAACATTTTCAATAGGTCTGGCTTGGGGGCTTTGTCAGATTTGAATACACCCGAATACCAAAGCATCTTCGCCCAACTTGAAAAAGAACAAGAGGCTTTTCTTGACAAAGAAACCGAATTTCGCAGTGCAGAGTATAAATGGCCCCACGATCCACTACATCAATGGTCGAGGGCATGGGAATACCCGTATATTTATTATCACCTTGCTAACAACTTAGGGGTGTTGCCACAAAATTCACGACCTGTAGTAGCCGATGTTGGCAGTGGTGTGACATTCTTCCCGTTCTCTCTTGCAAAGCTCGGACATCAAGTCGCTTGTACAGATATTGATCCCATATGTGAAAAGGATCTATCAAGCGCTATCAAGAGTGTCTCGCATGCACCGGGCAGGGTTGAATTCAGAATGCTCAATAATTCCAAATTGCCGTTCGAAGACGGTGAGTGTGATGCGGTTTACTGCATAAGCGTGCTGGAACATATACCTGACTTTGAGAATACTGTCACAGAAATGGCCAGAATACTCAAGCCAGGTGGTTTATGTCTTATAACGTGTGATATTAACCTGAGGTCTTCTGATGATCGTCAATTGACTTTTCAGCAATATATGCGCTTAATTGCTGTCATCGACGCATCCTTCGTTCGAGGTTATCCTGATCGGACCATTCATCCCGTAGATGTTTTAACTACGATCAACAGCCCCTATCCATTAGGCCGCCATCTTGGCGTTGTGAAAATGGGATACCATCTATTAAAGCAAAAAATTTTAAAACCGTTGATGGGCAGAAACCCAGGTATGGTTAGCAACGCACAACAGTACTTAGGAGTCCTAGGTTTAATACTGAAAAAGAGCAAATAGACATATTATGCCCATCACGTTTGAGAACACCTTGATACCCGAACACCGCAATTGAATCGCAATAGGTGTTGTATGCTTAATGGCAGTAGCAACGATTAGTTTTCAATGGCTTCTTCCTTCATTGTTTATAGAAAGATTGATATCGTTGACTATGACTATTGGCATCGGTTTTATTTCATATATTTGTGCCATATTTTTTATTATGCCACAATGGTGCATGTCAACAGTAAAACATTTGTTTCCTTCAATGAAGGTAACATCATAAAATCAACTCTGATAATGGTGAGAGAATGAAATTTATTAGAAGGCTTCAGAATGCATTGGAATATCGATGGGCAAAAAGCAGCGAACAGCGTTACACTAATTGGCTTAGAGGAAAAGGGTGCAGGATTGGCAATAATGTAAGATGGCATGGGCTTCGTGATGTCTCCGTTGATGTCACAAGGCCTTCATTAATTGAGATTGGCAATAATGTTACGTTCACGCACGGTTGCACCATACTTACACATGGCGCAGATTGGCACGTTCTTCGAAATATTTACAATGAAGTTATTGCCTCCTCGGGTAAAGTGAGAATTGGAAATAATGTTTTTATTGGCACGTATTCCATTATACTTAAAGGTGTGTGCATAGGTGACCACTGCATCATTGGAGCAGGTGCAGTTGTGACAAAGGATATACCAGCAGGCTCGGTAGTCGCTGGGAATCCAGCTCGCATAATTTGCAGCATAGATGAATACTATCGAAAGCGAAAAAGTCTGTATATTGATGAAGCAAAGTCTTATGCGCGTAGCATTAAAGAAAATTTGGGAAGACAACCAGTACCTGCAGACTTCTGGGAAGAATTCCCTTTATTTTTAAAGGCTGGTGAAACATTAAATGGCGCACCTCACACCGTCAAATATCAGCTTGATCGTTCTTATGATAAATTTTTAAATACACATAAACCCATCTATGAAAGTTTTGAAGAATTTTTAAAAGATGCCGATGTAAAATAAAGAATATGCTTACTAAGGGATTAAAGAATTGAACATCGGAATTGTTACGACATGGCACGAGGGTGGTGCGGGTTATGTATCGCGGGCATACATGAACGTACTTAAATCTCATGGGCATGATGTACAAATTTATGTAAGAGGTGGGCGATATTATCCCTATAAAGACCCTAACTGGGATCTGCCAAATGTTACATGGGGGATAAGATATGAACCGCCAGGTAAATTTACCCAGTTCAACATGCAATATGTAAACATGTGCCATTTTGAAAAATGGTTATACAAACATAATATATCGGTCATTATTACAAACGAAGATACCAGATTTGAGTTGGCTAAAAGAGCCAAAAGTCTCGGCTATGTAGTAGGTACGTATATCGATTATTATAAAAAAAATACTGTTAATGAATTCAATGTTTATGATTTTCTACTCTGTAACACAAAGCGCCACCATAGCGTATTTGCGCATATGCCATACGCTTTTTACATCCCCTGGGGCACAGACATCAATGTGTTCAAGCCTCAATCGGACAGGCGCAAGAATGATGATGATACGCTGATCTTCTTCCACAGCGCTAATTTCGGCGGGCGCAATTGTCGCAAAGGCACTGATTTACTTTTAAAAGCATTTCAGAAAATTAACGGAAAGGTTAAACTTGTCATACATTCGCAAGCGCCACTTTCAAAGTTCGGTGACGATGCCGCTGAAATTGTGGAAAAAGATAGGCGGATACAATTTATTGAAAAGACAGTACCTGCACCCGGCCTTTATCATCTAGGCGATGTTTTTGTCTATCCGTCACGCTTGGAAGGCATCGGCCTGTGTGTACCGGAAGCGCTGGCATGTGGTCTTCCAGTAATCACCACCGACAACGCACCCATGAATGAATTTGTAAAAGAAAATGAAAACGGCATGCTTGTTAAAGTGAAAGAAACGAGAAAAAGAGAAGACGGGTACTACTGGCCTGAGAAAATTGCGGATATTGATGATTTAGCGAACAAAATGCAAACATATGCAAATGACAGAAATCTACTGCTGCGACATAAACGACAAGCGAGAGAAAGCGCAGAGAGATATCTTGATTGGATGAAGAACGCTTCGGCGTTGAGCAAAAATCTGCAATCCTTACTAGAAAACACTACAAAAAATCGGCGGCGGCCTAATTTTTACGAGCGTATTTCCTGGCGGTGTGAAGCCACATATGTCGCGCTTTTAACTTATATCCGCACAATTGCCAGAAAACTACTAAGGCGTGGCCAGGCCTTTTAAATATCTAAAATAACGAGATTGCAATATGACACCACTGAACAACCCGAGCTACGATACCAACAGCGGCTTCACAAATAGCCGTAATACAATATTACTGCTTTTTGTGGCTTTGCTCATATTTCTTTGGAGCAACGGTTTTAATCTGCTCTTTTTTGATTTTAGCGATAGATTTAAACTTCTCAATCTTGCCGCAATTTTCATTATTGCCGGTCTTGCAGGTATCAGAATAGTATTTACTTCAAAAATAGTATTTACGAAAAATTATTATTTTTGGTTTATTATATTGATACTTTGCGCAATTCTTTTTCCAACATACATCAATCTTGTTATTACCAGCGATCTCAAACCAATAGAGGTGCTTCGTTCCGGCTTTTTTTATTCCGGCTTTTTTATTTTTATAATACTTGTGTCTTATCAATCAGCTCCTAATATTGTAAATAAACTTAATACCATCATTATAGCAATGATTTCTTTCAACGTTTTGTTCATTGTTGTTTTTTCGTTCTTTCCAGATTTGGCGAACAGCGTCTTTGTCCATACAATGGAACGCTTTGGAAGGATTCGAATAGGGGTAGAGTCTGGTTTGGAGCCAATGACGCACTATGCATTTTTTTATATATTAATAATGTGCACGCAAAGCAGTGAACGAATCAAAAGCAAGATATTGTATTTTTTTCTATTTGGCATTTATATTTGGTATTTTTTTGCAGTTGTAATGAGTAGAAGAGCTATTTTTGTGCTGTTAGCGATTGTTGGTTATTATTTTTTAACTCGTTTAAATGGAAAACAACGAATGCGCATCCTGCTTGCACTGCCGCTTGTACTTTCTCTGCTTTTTGTTTTGCCGCAATCTACAATTATAGTGGATTCAATACAATCAAGCTTTGTCACGGCGGTTGAAGAATTTCAATACGGTGAAGGGAACGTGGGTATCCGTGTATTCGGAATAGAATACTACCTTAATCTTTTTAAAGAATCAGGATATATGGGTATTGGAATGCTTTCTAATAGATTGCCAAGCTCCGATCCATTATTAGTAGGTGCAGAATTTTTCAGATATAATCCAGCTGATCATGGCATATTCGCTGTGCTTTATCAGTTTGGTTTTCCAGCAATTGTGTTGACCATTATTGTTCTGTATTACATATTTCGCGACTTGAAGGCGGTTCGCCTGCAGGGCATGCCGGAGCATTGGCCAATAGCTATGGCTATCCACCTGTATCTGGTGTTTTCTATCATTGGATTGCTGGCCATTTTCTGGAAACCTTCAGAATCATTTTGGACAGGTATAATGTTGTTTATGATTTGGAAAATGAAAGAATCAACACGTGTTAATTTGCAAACCACTAATAATAGTTAGTTGTTTTAAATATAATGATGATTAATGATGTTTCATTTATTGTAATTGCACGTAATGAAGAATTTGCCGTTCATAAATGCCTTTCTTCGATTTTTACTATGCCATTGAAGAATTGTGAAGTTATATGTGTGGATTCCGCTTCAACAGATGACACACTCGAAGTTATGAAAAAATATGCGAAAGATAATCCTTGCATGTCGATTTTTAGGTGTCGCGGAAACGTAAACGCGGCTGTTGCCAGAAACGTTGGGTTAGTGCGGGCAAAGAAGAAATATATTTGTTTTTGTGATGGTGATACGGCATGGGAAAGCAATTTTATTAGTCAGGCATTAACGCTGATGGAAGCAGGCGAGGCAGGTGCTGTTACTGGATGTTTGAAAGAAATCGTTTATTCAAATTCTCACAAGATAATTCTTCAGACAAGCGAACGAATTTCATACCCCAAGCGAATGGCCATATATCACTGTGGCGGAAACTTTATGGTGAGGAAAGAGATTGCAGATAAAGCCGGACTGTGGGAGGAAAGAATGGTGCGCAATGAGGATATCGACTACACATTACGCGTATCGCGTTATGGACGATTTATTGGGCTACCTGTGTTAATGGGCACACACCATACAAAGAAATATGACGAGCGCGTATGGGATATTTTATGGAAGGGTCTATCTCGAGCTCAAGGTGCGTTAATTAGAAAAAATCTAGATCGTCCGAAAGCCATTGCAGCGTTGTTGATGAAACATCGTGCTTACACTGCGGGCTATTTGTTCTACATATTGTGTATTGTCGCAATTATTCTGATCTTCTGTAACGTTTGGTCGCCAATATATATTGCTGCCTTGCCTTTGAGTTTTTTATTGATGGATTTACTTAGGGGTGTATTTAAACGGGAAAGCTTGTTGGAACGTTTTGTTGCACATTACTGCTATATTCCAGCGATTATGATGGGGCTATTATTTGGCCCGGGTACCAAAAAAGGCGAAAGCTATGTAGAAATAATACATTAGTGAAAGCTGGCGGTACGCACCACCGCACACCTCCTCATTAATTACGTAAAATAAACTGGTAACGGAGTTTTAACAACGCTACTTGGCATATGCCCCCTCTTAAAGAAAAGGATTTAATAACAAAACATTCCATTGCCTATATTTCTAAGTGAAACAAAATACTGACAAATCGTTTTATCAAGTAATCAATTAAATAATAAATGATTATAATATTAGCTGAAGATATATCCGAGCCAGTTGATGAAGGAATCAAAAAGTATTCTTTCTCCTTAGCAAAAAAATTTATTGATCAGGATAAACAAAATCTTGTTTTTTCATTTTTCCCAAACAAGGAGTTGCCCCATATTGAATATTTACCCCGAAACAAGTTTTTTATTTCATTTTCTTTTTTTAAACGAATAAATTCAATTAAACCAAAGTTTCTAATATACATACCTTTTTCTTCAACTACTTTAATGAGTTTTATTAGAATGAAGGTTGTTTCATTGTGGTGTGGTTCCGCAAAAACAATAATTGTTAGCCTACAAAAACGAAAACACAATTATTTATCTAAATTATTGATCGCATTCATTAAACCTTACGCGATAATTGTGTTATCAAGAACAGAGGTTGGTTATTACGAAAAATTAGGTTTAAAATGTATTTTAAGTCCTGTCGGTGTTGACACAAATAAGTTTACAAATGTAAATCAAAACAAAAAGCAAGAATTAAGGAAAAAGCTTAATTTGCCAATCAACGGCAGAATAGTCCTCCATGTTGGTCATATAAACAAAGGAAGAAATATTGATTCAATCCGTAAGTTGCTATCACATGGTTTTAAAATAGTTGTAATTGGAAGTACAAGGTTTGAGAGTGATAATGAACTTAAAATATACCTTGAGAAAGAAGGGTATATTTTCATAACTGATTATATAGAAAATATTGAAGAATATTATCAGGCTTCCGATATCTATATTTTTCCCGTTCAATCATCAACGAGTGCTATGGAGTTCCCTTTATCTGTGTTGGAAGCAATGTCGTGTAATCTTCCAATACTCACAACAAATTTTGGTGGCATCGAAACTTACTTTTCCGAAACAGACTGGTTTAAATATTATAACGATGACACAGAAATGCTGACAGAAGCCAATTTGCTTCTGGCGGCACCTGAATGTAAAAATAGAGATATTATTTTACGCAGTTTTTCTTGGGACAAGGTTTTTGATAACTATTGGGCAGATAAATTGAACGCACTATGATAATTTATGTTACAGGTATTGACGGGTCTGGCAAATCGACGATTGCGGATAAATTGACGAAAGAAGTTTTTCATGACAAACAAACTGTATATATATGGGCGCGTTATCAGCCCAAAATAGTGAAATTCCTGATATCGCCATTTAAAAGAAATTACGTTTCAGATCCTGCTAACGACCACATAATGAACGCCGCGCAGCTAACGCGGTGGTTAATATTTAAGAAAAAAATCACAAAGAGTTATCTTGTTTCAAAGATTACCTATTTAATTCAGTCTGTTGATTATTATCTACAACTTAAAAAAGTGGTAAAAAAGATTGAAGACAATAAGGATAATAATATAATTATCGACAGGATGTATCTTGATTTTATTGTTGATCAATCCATTAATTATGGCGATATTTCTGATAGATATTTCACCAAAATATTTCTAAATCGATTAGAAAAATTGGATTATATATTTTATATAGATGTCGACGATGAAATTGCGCTCAGAAGAAAAGCAGACATACCCTCCCTGGAATATTTAAAAGGGAAAAGGAAATATTATAAGCAGTACATTGAGATGCTTGATAACGCGTATATCATAAATAACAACAACAATATTTCTGATACGATGAAAGAAATTCAACATTTGTTGGAAGCATAATCTTATGAAAGTATATATAATTGGCATTGATGGTCTTGAACTTGATATTTTAAATCATTATGAGTCATTTCTTCCAAACTTTGGAAAAATAAGGAACAAGGGTTGTCTAGGCACAATAAATTCTGTCTATCCAGTTGATTCTGTTCCTGCATGGCAAACAATCTTTACCGGATTAAACCCCGCTCAGCACGGTATTGTCCGCGGCAAAGATTATGTAGAAAGCTTGCAGGATTTTGAGAAAATTAATAATTATAATTTAAAAGGAAACACTTTTTGGGATAAAATCAGCGCGCAAAATAAAAAATGTTTAATCTTGAATCCATTTCTGGCGTATCCGGCCTGGCGCATCAATGGACTAATGATATCCGGCCCTGCCTTTGTAGAAGGTGATATTTCAAAGTATCCCGAAAGCACACACTGCAATCCGGCTGTTTATGGCGGCTACAAACCGACGCGTCGTGACAAACTTAAAGATGATTTACTGGAAGCGCTCGAGGATATAAAAGGTCTATGGAAGGAATTTGAAACACACACGCAAGATCAAGAATACGATTTATGTTTTATCACCTTCACACAACTTGACCGCATACAGCATTACGCTTGGCGGTTTTATGACAAAGGCGATCCGTTACATGAGGAAGATGTACTTCTTTCTGACTTAATCAAGAAAGCATATATGCTGTTAGATTCATTTATCGGCAAAATCTTGTCAAAAATGAATGATAATGACCATCTTGTCATTATCAGTGATCACGGCTTTGGTCGTCGGCCATATAAATTAGTAAATTTTAATGAAATATTCCGTCAGCACGGTTTGCTTAAATTGTCGGAGAACAAACAAATCGTTAATGTAAGATTTATTCAGAAAGTTAGAAATTTCACGATAAGAACATTATCTAATCTTAAGGTTCTTGATATTGTCTCAAAAGTTGCAAGAAAGTTACCTGCATTAAGAAAATACAAAAAATCCGATTTCTTAATTGATACGGATAATTCACTTTGCTACACGGATCAATTCTTTAGTGGGAAAAATGCTTATTGCGGTTTCAATTTTGGCCAAATAATCAAAAACGGGTCTGAAGAAAAACGCAATGAGGTTATAAATAAAATAAAAGAAATTTTTTCTGCTCATCCTGAACTGCCGAGGTACAAATGGATGAAAACATCAAACGAATTATATAAAGGGAAATATGCACATAGGTATCCTGATATTTGTACGGAACTAGAAACTGGTTACGGCGTTGAATTTGACATGTTTGGTGAGATACTTACTGACAGTGTAACCCATTATGTTATTTCCGGCGGACATTGTAACCCTGGCACATTTGGTTATTATTCGAAAAATAATTTTCAACAACCCTGCATTAATTCAATAGATGAATTTCACAATTTTCTGCTTTCATTGTTTAAATGATAATTTTAGCGCTGACTGAAGTGTAGATGAAAATCCTGCAAATCAATAATTTTCATTATCGGCGTGGTGGCTCGGAAGCCGTTTATTTTAATACGGCGGAACTTCTCAAGAAATATGGCCATGAAGTAATTTTCTTCTCCAGCAACATGCCGGAAAATCTGCCGTGCGAACAAAGCAAATATTTTGTTTCCAATATTAATGGTATTCCCCGTTGGAAAGGCGTGCAGAATTATTTTTATAATCGCGAGGCAAAAGAAAAAATCACAAAATTGATTGAAGCTGAAAAACCTGATATTGCGCACGCTCATCTTTTTTGGGGCAATATTTCACCATCCATATTTTCGATTTTTAAAAAGTACAAAATCCCTTTGATACACACAGCTCATGATTATCGCATGGTATGTCCAGCCTATACTTTTACCGATATACAAGGTAGTGTGTGCGAAAAGTGTCGGGGGCAACATTTTTACTGGTGCGCTGCTAAAAGATGTTCAAAGGGTAGCGCTTTGGAAAGTTTCGTCATGGCAGCCGAAATGTATTTCAGAAATGCTTTTTTCTCACCGGTTAAAAATCTGGATGGTGTGATTTATGTAAGCAACTTTTCAAAACAAAAACACCTGCAATATAATCCCAACTTTTCCGAAGTGCCTGATATGGCACTGTATAACTTTGTATCTGAGAAAAACAGCGATTTTCTAGCGCAGAATAAACGAAGTTATTTTATTTATTTTGGCAGGTTGTCGCATGAGAAGGGCTTACGTACACTTATTGAAGCATTCCGCCACATGCCGGATTTGCCGCTCAAGATTGTAGGCACCGGCCCGGAAGAACAAGAACTTATTGATTATGTTCGCAGTAATAAAATTAAAAATATCGAGTTTATGGGATTTAAGACAGGTGATGATCTCAAAAAAACAGTTTCTGAGGCGGCGTTTGTTATTGTGCCGTCGGAATGCTATGAAAACAATCCGATGACGGTCATAGAAGCTTATTCCATGGGTGTGCCGGTAATTGGTGCAAAAATCGGCGGAATTCCGGAAATTCTGCCGGATGGGAAAACAGGCTTTTTGTTTGCGCCGAAGGATGCGGCAGATTTAAAAAATGTTGTTGCGCGAGCCAATCAATTAAATGCGAATGAGTATAAGGCGATGAGTGATAACGCCCTGCAATTCGCAGCAGATAATTTTGACGAGCGCTTACATTATCAAAAGCTGATTGATTTTTACGAAAAAATTATATCTATCAAGAGAAAATTAAACTGAGTAAATAATTCCGCTATGGACGCTTCAATCATTGTTACTTACCGCTGCCCGATGAAATGCCAGATGTGTAATATCTGGCAAAATCCCACAGATAAAAGCCGTGAATTCAAGCCGGAACTTATAAATAAATTGCCGCGCGTAAATGCGGTTAACGTCACCGGGGGCGAACCGCTTATCCGCGAGGATTTGTCGGAGATCATCCGTATTCTTTTTACAAAAACGAATCGCGTTGTCATCTCTACCAGCGGATGGTTTGAAGAACGTATTTTTGCGCTGGCCACGGAATTCCCGCAACTCGGGTTTCGCGTGAGCATTGAGGGGCTTTCGCAAAAGAATGATGAGCTTCGCGGTCAGCCGGGCGGCTTCGACCGCGGCCTCAGGGTTTTGCTTGGTTTAAGAAAGATGGGCTTGAAGGACATCGGCTTCGGCATTACGGTTTCGAACAATAATTCCACAGATATGCTCTGGCTTTATGAACTGGGAAAGAATCTAAATCTTGAATTTGCCACGGCGGCTTTTCATAATTCTTTTTATTTTCACAAGTTTGATAACCGGATTACGAATATTAATGAAGTCTGCCGCAATTTTGAAGAATTAATAAACAGGTTGTTGAAAGAGACACATCCGAAATCCTGGTTCCGCGCCTTTTTTAATTTAGGGTTGATTAACTATATCCGGGGCGGCCGCAGATTGTTGCCGTGCGAAGCGGCGACGGAGAATTTTTTTATTGATCCGTATGGCGAAGTCCTGCCCTGCAACGGCATGGAAGCGAAATACTGGTTTGCAAGTATGGGCAACTTACATGATGTCAGTGATTTCATGGAAATATGGAACAGCGAACAAGCAAAAGCTGTAAGAGAGCGTGTTGCCCATTGTCCGAAAAGCTGTTGGATGATCGGAACTGCCTCGCCAGTCATGAAAAAGTATATTCGCCATATTCTTCCGTGGGTCATAAAAAACAAGATTAATTCATTACGCGACATAGGTGTTAATACTCAAAACATTCCTTTTTATCATGTTGGTAATAACGATAAGCAAGGTATCAGAAAAGATTAGATTTAATACACACCCTCATCTTTAAAAAATGAAAATTATCTTCATCGGCGGCAGGGATATACATCAACTCGGCGGCATAGAAAACTATATGTATAATCTTGCCTCTTTTTTAAAAGAAAAGGGGCACGAACCTGTTGTTTTCTGCGAAAGCGACAGGAATGAAGTTGAGTATGTGAATGGTTTTAAGGTGGTGCATAATAAATCCATTGGCGGCAGGTATCTGTGCAAAATCCTTTTAGGTCATAAGGCAACGATTCAAGCTCTTTTTAAAGAACGCGACGCAAAAATATATCATTATAATGGCTGGGGTCCTACCATGGCGGCGTGGCTGGCCGCTGTTTTTGGAAAAACGATTCTTTATCAAAGCCACGGGCTTGAATGGAAGCGGACAAAATATACGTCCCGGCAGCAGTTAATCATGAAGTTTATGGAATGGCTGACTCTAAAGTTGATGAAAAACATTACGGCCGTCAGTCAGGAACAAACGGATTTTTTTCTTACAGAATACGGCAAGCAATGTGTGTCGATACCCACCGCGGTTAATCTACCCGCAGACGCTTACGAAAGCAATATCCTGGAAAAATTCAATCTTGAAATCGAAGATTATTATTTATATCTGGGACGGCTTGTCCAAGATAAGAACCCTGATTATCTGATTAAAGCGTTTAATAAAAGCGGTATTGAGGGCAAGAAGTTGGTCATTGCGGGAAGCAATGACGCCGATTTACAATATGTGAAATACCTGCATGAATTGGGCGCTCAAAATCCCAATGTAATATTTACCGGCGCTGTTTACGGCGATGACAAGGAAATGCTACTGAGCAAATGCTTCGCGTTTTGCCTGCCATCAACATTGGAAGGCTTGCCCATTACTCTACTGGAGGCCATGAGCCACAAAAGAATTTGTCTGGCATCGGATATTCCCGCCAACAAGGAGGCGTTGGGTGATAATGGTGTGTGGGTCAAATATGAGGATGTTGACGATCTTTGCGATAAACTGCTGCATATTTTAAAAAATCATAAAGATTTGGAAATTCAAAAAGAATCGAATTACAAGCGCGTTGTGGATAATTTTACATGGGGCAGGGTTTCGGATTTATATATCAAATATATGAAAAATCTTACTGATGCCTGAAGAAATAATCGAAAATGCGAAAAGGTCATTTGAGTTAAGAGCTTACCAACCCGGTAACGAACACGCGATTTGCGCCTTGTTTGAAAAGGTTTTCGGCAAGCCAATGGGAAAGACGGAAAGCATTCGTCACTGGCAGTGGGAGTTTCTTCAAAATCCGATTGGCGGTCTGTTTATTAAACTGGCATGGGATGGGGATAAACTGGTCGGCCAATATGCGGCCAGTCCTGTTAAGATGTATGCCAACGGATGCAATATTATAGCGGCACTTTCTCATGACACCATGACTGATCCGCATTATAACGGACTTGGCATTTTCCGAACCACTGCCGAAGCGGTCTACAAGGAACAAGCAAATGCCGGACAAAGTTTTATTTACGGCTTTCCCAACCGCAATTCGATTCACGGTTTTATAAAATATTTACAATGGCATAAGATAATACCGGTGCCCGTTTATATCCGGCCGATACGTCTTACAAAGAATCTTTCACGAAGGATCTTTCAACGTGCAGATAATTCTTTGGCTGATAGAGACGATATTTTTGACAAAGCTACGTCTCTTTTAATTGACAAATCAGGCAAGTACGAACTTCATATAGAAATGGAATTCGGCGACTGGGTGGATGATCTCTGGATGAGATGCCGTAAACAGCACAGTTTATGGGTGGTGCGTGACAAAGCTTATCTTAATTGGCGGTATGTAACTAAGCCTGAAAACAAATATCACATTGTAAGTGTCTGGCAGGGTGTGCAACCGGTCGGTTATGTGGTTCTTGCCTGTGCCAACATGAATTTCGGCAAAGCGATGTTTATAATGGATTTTATGGTTGATTTGGATTTTAACCACGCCGCAGATTTATTGATACGTTATGTTGTTAATGCCGCCAAGAAAAACGAATGCGCTCTTGCCAGTGTACTTCTTACGCCCGGTTCAAAATATTTGCCTATATTCAGAAAGAAATTATTTCTGCCGCTGCCTGAACGTTTGTTCCCGCAACCATTGTACTTCGGTGCCAGATGTTTCGATCCTTCCATAAACAAACTGGTAAATGATCCCAAAGCGTGGTCTATAAGTTGGGGCGATAATGATGTCATCTGATGATTCTGTCGGTTTTTTGACCATCGATGTGGAAGAATGGTTTCATATTCTGGACGATCCAGCGGTGCCCGGTTTTGAAGCATGGGTGGGGCTTGAATCGCGCCTGCAGCGCAATATGGAATTGCTACTGGTGCTCCTTGATGAGCACAAAGTTTCAGCCACGATGTTCTGGCTGGGATGGGTGGCTGAAAAGCATCCTGACCTTGTTCGTCGTTGCGCGGAATGTGGCCATGAAATAGCCAGTCACGGTTACGCTCATGTTCTTGCCTATGAGGCTGGCCGTGAAAAATTCCGGAAAGATATCCGACGCGGGAAAAAGATTATTGAAGACATTACAGGAAAAGAAGTTCTCGGCTTTCGCGCTGCCGGTTTTGGAACGACTACTGACACATCCTGGTTGTTTGAGGAGATTTGGGACGCGGGTTTTGTGTATGATTCGAGTGTATTTCCGGCGAAACGCGGCCACGGCGGGATTGCTGATTTCCGGATTGAACCGCATGAGATTAATACTGTAAAAGGTGTTCTTTTGGAGATTCCGCAGTCTGTTGTTGAGATTTGCGGTAGGCGGGTGAGTTTTTTCGGCGGCGGGTATTTGCGGCTTGCACCGATAACTTTGATTAAATGGGGGATAAATAAATTGCATAACTCCAGCCTTCCGCTGGTTGTTTATGTTCATCCGCGTGAGGTTGATCCGCAACATCCACGGCTACCACTAAAGTTACATCGGCGATTTAAGTCCTATGTCAATCTAAGTTCCACCGTTCCCAAGTTACATTGGCTTTGTGAGAATTACAAGTTTCAGTTGATGAAAGATTACGTAAAAGAAAGATTTAAGATTTAAGGGTTAAGCACCTTGAACAACCGGTGAAGGGGAAATAGTGCCCCGCTCCGCTACCGCTCCGGGGATAGTTCGACTTACGTTTCGAACTTCATTTCATTCGTTCTCAACTGGTCTCACTAAATAGTAAGGGTGAATTCCTTTTGTCATTCCCGCAATCTTCTGGCGGGAATCCAGGAAAAAATAATACTGGATTGTCCAATCAAGTTGGACAATGACAGTTGAAATGTAGCAAATGCTATGCGTTACATGTTAATTTCCACCTCCGTCCCGATTTTGAATCGGGACACCTCCGCCAGCGGAGGATAGTGCAAGGTGAAGAGTGCCCCGCTCCGCTACCGCTCCGGGGATAGTTCGCCTTACGTTTCGAACTTCATTTCATTCGTTCTCAACTGGTCTCACTAAATGGTGAATAGAAAAAAAGAAGATAGAGATTGATTTTGACAAGGATGTCGTCATATGGCGTGTAATATGACGAATGTTTAGACGGGGTGAATACAAATGAAAAAAAGATGGGTTGGACGGACACATTATATTGCCTAACAATTATAAAAATAACTGTAAAATGTTAGGCATAATTTTTATTGATTTATTGCCTAACAATATTTATAATACACTAAAATCGTTAGGCAAAGGTTTGATATGGGTATCATAAAAGGAATATTAGAAGAGGAACTTAAACGATTGGAAGAGCTCTCTGTCTTTTACAAAGATAAGCTCTCGGAATGTCCTCGCGGATCAATATCAGTGAAAGAGAGGGGTGGAAAACGATATATCTATCTCGCGCGACGTGAAGGTAAAAAAGTCGTTTTTGATTATATAGGAAAAGATATTCCAAAGGTTAGGAATGCTCTCAATGAACGTTTGATTCAGCGAAAAGAGTATTATGTAAAATTGCGCCAGGTGAAGGATAATCTTCTGGAAGTGAAAAGGTCTCTCCGTGGCAAAAGAACATGAATTGTTTTTAAATATATTGTTTAGGCTTGATAAGGAAGATGTTCTTCGGGGCATTATTCTTATAGGAGGCTGGTGTCCTCTCGTTTATAAGGAGTACTTTGGCAATCCGGTGGAAATTTCCATGCAGCGAACGGCCGATTTGGATTTTCTGGTTCCCAATCCTCTACGCATACATAAAGATGTTGATGTTCCCCTGATTTTTGACGAGTTGGGATTTGACAGGAAAGTATCACTGCTAGACGGTTATGAGAAATATGTCCATCCTGATCTGGAAGTTGAATTTCTAACACCTGAAAGAGGCAGAGGGAAAAGCAAACCTTACACAATTGATAAGCTCCACATAAATGCCCAGGGATTGAGGTATCTGGATCTCATTCAGAATCACAATATGAAAACTTCTTACAAGGGTGTTTCGATCAATGTGCCGGAACCATCGGCCTATGTTTTACACAAGTTCATAGTAAGCGATAGGCGAAAAAAACAATTTAAACGGGAAAAGGATATTGAGACAGCCAGGCAACTTGGCGAATATCTGTTAGAGCAAAACAAACAAAGAGAAAAGATGCGGGAAATATATCGCAGCATTCCTGAAAAATGGAAAAGAGATTTGCTTAAAATAGTTAAAGATGCTTCAGAAAAAATATATTCCTATTTAAAGTCTGCGGAAGATTAGAAGATTGGAAGGTTGGAGAAAGAAAAACCTGTTCAAAGTTCGTTAAATACCTGTGAAGAGTGAAGAGAAAAGAAGTAATTAAGTAGTTAAGATTTAAGTAGTTAAGTATTAAGTAGTTAAGTATTAAGTAGTTAAGTATTAAGTAGTTAAGTATTAAGTAGTTCCCCTACGGCACTTCGTGCCTGGGATAGTTCGCTTTACGCTTCAATTATCGTTTCACTCGATTTCAGCTTAGCTCACTAAAGTAATTAAGTACCGTGCTTGTCATTCCGGCGCGGTCCTGGCCGGAATCCAGTAGGGATTGTTCCCCGAACAATCCGTAAAACGGCGCATTCGGGGAATGCGCCCTACATTAATGCCCGGCGTCATTCCGGCTAGGTTCAACGTGTAGGGATTGTTCCCCGAACAATCCGTAAGCGGCGCATTCGGGGAATGCGCCCTACATTACGCGCCTGCGGCGATTCGGAATGACATTCGGTGATGGTGAAGGGTGAAAAGAAAAACGTGAACAGTGAATATAAAAACAAGTGAATGGCGCCCCTCGGCAGTATGTGCCTGGGATAGTTCCACTAACGCTTCGAGCTGCACTACGCTTGCGTTCAGCGAGTGTCACTAAATGGTGAAGAAGGAAAGACAGAAGATTAGAGGGTTGGAAGGTTAGCAAAAGACAAGTGAAGAGTGAATTGATATTTCGCCTTGACATGTCGAAATATCATGGTAAAATATTTTTATGCAAATAAAAAGAACTAGTGAAATAGAGCTCTTAAATGAACGCTTCAGAAATAATCCTGTTGTGGCGATTCTTGGACCAAGGCAATGCGGGAAAACCACGCTTGCCAGGCAATTTTCTGATCAGTGGCCGAAGGATGTCACTTTTTTTGATCTGGAAAATCCGCGCGATCTGAGGCGGCTCGAAGAACCGCTGCTGGCGCTGGAAAATCTGGAGGGACTGATTGTTCTCGACGAGATCCAGCGGGCTGCGGATTTGTTTCCCGTTTTACGCGTTCTTGCCGACAGGCCAAACAAAAAAGCTAAATTCCTGATTTTAGGAAGCGCATCACGCGATTTAATAAGACAATCTTCTGAATCTTTAGCCGGGCGCATAAGTTATCTGGAAATAGGCGGGTTTACGCTTGATCTTGTAGGGGCGGTAAAATGTGAAAAATTATGGATAAGAGGCGCTTTCCCCAGGTCTTTTCTCGCGTCGAACGAAGCGGCTTCCTACCAGTGGCGTCAGGATTTTATTGCAACTTTTCTGGAAAGGGATATTCCTCAATTGGGATTTAATATCCCGGCAAAATCCCTTGGTCGCTTCTGGCAAATGCTCGCGCATTATCACGGCCAGATATTCAATGCTTCGGAAATCGGCAAGAGTCTGGCCGTTTCCGACCATACCGCGCAAAGATACCTGGATTTGCTTTCAGGAACTTTTATGGTTCGCCAGTTGCGTCCCTGGAATTACAATACAAAGAAAAGAATCATCAAAAGACCAAAGATTTATTTTCGCGATACAGGTATTATGCATGCCTTACTTGACCTGCCGGCGAAAAGGGACGTTCTTTCACACCCGAAACTCGGCGCATCATGGGAAGGTTTCGCGCTGGAGGAAACAATCAAAGCAATCCGGTTGAAGGAAAATGAAATATTTTTCTGGGGTGTACATGCATCCGCGGAGATTGATCTGGTGTTTCAAAAAAATGGACGGCTCTATGGCGTCGAGGTCAAGTACGAGCAGGCTCCGGAGTTCACTTCATCTATGCGTATGGCATCCGAAGAGTTGGCCCTAAAGCATTTGTGGGTTATCTACCCGGGTAGTGACGCTTATGCCTTGAATAAAAACGCGACAGTGATGCCATTGACGAAATTGGACAAAATCAAGTTCTAAGTTTTAAGTACACCTTGTGAAAAGAGACAAGTGAAAAGGAATGGTGAAGGGTGAACATAAAAGCCTGTGAAGAGTGAAGAGAAAAGAAGTAATTAAGTAGTTAAGATTTAAGTAGTTAAGTATTAAGTAGTTAAGTAGTTCCCCTACGGCACTTCGTGCCTGGGATAGTTCGCTTTACGCTTCAATTATCGTTTCACTCGATTTCAGCTTAGCTCACTAAAGTAATTAAGTACCGTGCTTGTCATTCCGGCGTGCTCCTGGCCGGAATCCAGTAGGGATTGTTCCCCGAACAATCCGTAAAGCTACGTTCAACGTGTAGGGATTGTTCCCCGAACAATCCGTAAGCGGCGCATTCGGGGAATGCGCCCTACATTAATGCCCGGCGTCATTCCGGCGCGGTCCTGGCCGGAATT
>MAEO01000201.1:0-161 GCA_001683985.1 Smithella sp. M82 | reverse complement strand
AATCCGTAAAGTAAAGGTGTAGGGATCGTTCCCTGAACGATCCGTAAAGCGGCGCATTCGGGGAATGCGCCCTACATTAATGCCCGGCGTCATTCCGGCGTGCTCCTGGCCGGAATCCAGTAGGGATTGTTCCCTGAACAATCCGTAAAGTAAAGGTGTAG
>MAEO01000200.1 GCA_001683985.1 Smithella sp. M82 | reverse complement strand
TCCGGAGATAAAATTAATCTTGCTTTCCGGCTTTTCTTTGGCATATTGATTCCCTCCCCAATTGTTTTGGAAATCAATATACCATAAACACATCAATATGTAAATATTTTATTGAAACCTTATACTAGTCTGTGCTCCTCCGTGTGATTGCAATAAAGTCCTCCGAAAAATCCAGGCTTGCCGGCTGAATATGCAGCGTATCGTGGCAATAACGAACGAACCTTGCAGCGTCGGCGTAGAGCGCCGGGAGCAAGCCGCGTAATGCATTGAAATGCTCGGCGATCTCGGCGTAATCCGTTTCGTAGTCATGCGCCGCCAGGTTGCGCGTCGCCCGATAAACCTGCCATGCGGTTACGGATTCGATAACCCCGCTTTTTTCATAGAACGATAGCACCTTCAGGAAACTATCCACTGGTTCCCCCGCCAGCATCGCCGCATGGCGCATGGCCGAACCGAGGGTGTCCTGCAACTTCGCGAATCTCTCGTTGATGGCGGCCAGGGATTCGAACAGGGTTATATCCCGCTTGCGTCCCTTAATCGCTTCCGCCTCCAGCGGCCAGGAAAGCTTCCTCGCCGACCCCTCCAGGAAAAAGACACATCGTTGTATGGCTTCAAGCAGATTGGAAAGATGCGCCTGTTCGGCATCCAGAATGGCATCATTCATGTCCCTATCTCCAATCGCAAAGCGCGCGCAAGCGCAAGCCTCTGAAACGGTGTGCGCGCACCACGACGACCCATCACGATGATGTCAACCGGCAATCCCAATCCGGTTTCAAGCTCCAGCTTGATCCGCGCCCGCTCGGTCAGGGTCAGCGGGGTGTCGGTCTCAATCAGGAGGTCAATATCCCCGCCCTTTGCCCTGTCATCGAGCCGCGAGCCAAACAGGTAAACTGCCGCATCCCCGCCCGCCCGGCGCCTTACGGCTGCAAGTATTGCCAGAATTTGTTCCCGTGTCATCCTCATCTCAGTGACTTGCCTCTGTTATAAGTAGGGATTGTTCCCCGAACGATCCGTAAAGCTACGTTCTACGTGTAGGGATTGTTCCCCGAACAATCAGTAAAGCGGCGCATTCGGGGAATGCACCCTACATTAACTCTGTCCCTGATCAGCAAGCGGCGCATTCGGGGAATGCACCCTACTCTGTCCCTGATCAGGCAAGCGGCGCATTCGGGGAATGCGCCCTACTCTGTCCCTGATCAGGCAAGCGGCGCATTCGGGGAATGCGCCATACTACATTAACGCCCGGCGTCATTCCGGCGCGGTCCTGGCCGGAATCCAGGAAGATCTAAACAAGTAAGTACCTCTTCTTTTACCCTCTTTTTAGGGTATTACCTCTTTTCGCCCAGCGGGCACCTGGTCCTCTACCAAGACATGCCACATCCCCATTTTGTTGTTTCGCGCGAAGAACCTTCCGTATCATGTCATGGCTAACACCTGGGCATGCACGTTCAAGACCGGCAAGTGTGAACTCGTTAGGGCATGATTTGATTGCCGCTTCTATAATTTCCGTTTTGGCTCCGCGAGGGCTTTCTGTAATATCTAAACGGCTTTCGAATTCGCGGTAACCGGTCTTGAGGATAAACATCAGGTAGTTGATGTACGGCCATGGATCATGTTTGCTTTTGTGCCATCCTTGTGAGCTCTGTTCAAGGGTTTCGTAGTATCTCTCTTTGTTCTGTTCGATCAGGCGCTCCAGACTGATATATCTGCCCACTTCATAACCCAGATGGCAACATTGCAGTAAAAACAGAAGACGCGAGACTCTACCGTTTCCGTCGCGAAAGGGATGAATGCAGAGAAAATCGAGGTTGAAGGCTGCAAGCGCTACGAGAGGGTGTACCCATTTTTCTTTCAGGGTGCGACCCCGGAGAAATACAAGTTTTTCCATGTACACTGGTGTATCGGATACCGGCACTGTTTTGAAACGGATTCGCTCACGACCGTCCCGGTACTTTTCAATGATGTCCCCGTCTTTTTCTTTGTATTTCCCGGCATCCCAAATTTCGCCGCGTGTTATGCAGTGCAGTTTCAGAATAGTCCTGATAGAGATGGGAATCCTGGCTGCATCTTGATGAATCAGGTTTAACGCTTCACGGTAACCGCAAACTTCTTCTTCATCACGGTCATGTAGTAATGGTTTGCCGAAGATGATCGTCCCCACACGCTTTTGATCGATTTCGATTCCTTCAATTCGGTTTGAAGAAACAGCGCTTTCAATCAGGGCATGTTCGCGTAGCGCTTTTAATCGCTGTGGAACTTGTCTTGTATACAATTTCTGCCGACCCCTTGCTTCAGCAAGGTCTGCGATATACCAGGCCGTTGATGCCGGTATTGTTTCTGGTTTTAGAGAAAATTGTTTTAAAGTTTCCATTTTATTAAGATTTAAGTGCCTTTAAAAACATGTGAATGGTGAATATTTAACTACCTGTGAAAAGTGAAGAGTGAAAAGTGAAAACACCTTTGTTCCAGGTAGGGATTGTTCCCCGAACAATCCGTAAAGCGGCGCATTCGGGGAATGCGCCCTACTGTCCCTGATCAGGCAAGCGGCGCATTCGGGGAATGCGCCCTACTGTCCCTGATCAGGCAAGCGGCGCATTCGGGGAATGCGCCCTACTCTGTCCCTGATCAGGCAAGCGGCGCATTCGGGGA
>MAEO01000028.1 GCA_001683985.1 Smithella sp. M82 | reverse complement strand
TGTAGGAAATATTTATGCATAAACTTTACAAAAGCATTATTGAAAGTATTGGAAATACACCTTTGGTAGAAATCTCCCGGCTTAATCCCAATAAAAAAGTAAAGATTTTTGCAAAAGTTGAAGGTGTTAATCCCGGCGGATCCATTAAGGATCGCACTGCATTATTTATGATCGAGAATGCGGAAAAAAGAGGTGATTTGACTTCGTCAAAAACCATTTTGGAGGCAACCAGCGGCAATACGGGAATCGGTTTGGCAATGATTGCTGCAGCGAAGGGATATAAGCTGTGTTTGACCATGTCGGAAGCAGCGAGTGATGAAAGAAAAAAAATTCTACGTGCCATGGGCGCCGAGCTTTACTTTACTCCAGCTGTTCAAGGTACCGATGGGGCCATTGAAGTTGCTTATAAAATGCTTCGTGAAGATCCCGATAAATATTTTGGCACCGATCAGTTCAATAATGAGGATAATGTTGCCGCCCATTATTACGGAACGGCACAGGAGATCTGGGAACAAACAGACGGTAAAGTTACCATGGTCGTATGCAGCCTCGGTACTGCGGGCACGGCTATGGGAATTTCCAAACGACTTAAAGAACTAAATCCGAAAATTAAAATTATAGGCGTTGAACCATATCTCCAGCATAAAATTCAGGGTCTGAAAAATATGCGGGAATCTTATCGTCCCGGAATATATGATAAAAGCAGGCTAGACGAAAAGGTTAATATTTTGGATGAAGACGCTTTTGAAACGTCCAGACGATTGGCGCGCGAAGAAGGCATCCTGGTGGGCATGAGTTCCGGTGCGGCCATGTTTGTTGCAGCGCAGAAGGCAAAACTTTTGGAAGAAGGAATGATTGTTGTCATCTTTCCTGACAGCGGAGAACGATATTTAAGTACGGAATTATTCGCTTTTAAAAGAGAAGTTTCCACGTTTAACCTTTACAACGCTTTCACGCGTCAGAAAGCTCTTTTCAATCCAATTAAATCCGATGAAGTAAGTATGCGCACATGCGGGCCGACGATTCATGATACTCCGCATTTGGGGAATTATCGTCGTTTGGTAGTATCCGATTTAGTCAGCCGTTATCTAAGTTATAAAGGATACAAGGTAAAGAATGTTTTAGATATTGTTGATTTCGGTGATAAATCAATAAGAGGTTCCGAAAAAGAATCGATAGCGCTTGCCGATTATTCCCAAAAATATATGCAGATTTTTATGGAGGACGCACGGTTTCTGAACATTCGTCGGGAAAATATCTACGTTAAAGCCTCTGAAAATGTGGACACAATGCTGAAAATTGTTGAGAAACTGGTCGATAAGAATTTCGCATACGAAAAACTGCATTCGGTTTATTACAATATTGCAAAACTGGATGATTATGGGGCGCTTTCCAAAATAGACCTGGGAAAAACCAGGCAAGGGAAATCCATTGATCTTGACGATTATGAGAAGGATAGCCCGGCAGATTTTGCGCTGCTGAAAAGATCGAGTCTGTCCGAATTGAAAAGAGGCATTTATTATAAGACATTATGGGGAAATGTAAGACCAAGTTGGCATCTTGAATGTGCTTCGATTGCTCATAAGTATCTTGGCGCTGCTTATGACATTCACGTGAGTGGATCTGACGAGATATTCCCTCATTGTGAAAATGTTTTAGCCATCAATAAGGCTTTTTCCGGTCACAACGGTCCTAATTACTGGGTTAATGCCGAACTGGTAATGATTGACGGACGAAAAATGTCCCGTTCTTTAAATAATGCAATGCCTTTGTCACAATTACGGGAAAATGGTTACAGCGGAATGGACATTCGTTTATTCCTGCTGGGAGTGCATTATCGCAAACCGGTTAATTATTCCGAAGGCGCTCTGCAAACGGCAAAGAATACGGTAAAAAAAATAAACATATTTATTAGCCGTTTGAATGCCGTCAACGATGATAATAAAGAAGATTTTACGGAAATCGATCAATTGCTATATGATCTTAAACATGATTTCACAGCGGCTTTGGATGATGATTTAAATATTGCCGGAGCGCTGGCGGCGCTTTTTAATATGATGGGCAAGATAAACTACCCTCTAACCCACGGTATGATAAATAAAATTAATGCCCAAAAAATACTTGCGGCGCTGAAAAATATAAATGAAGTGTTAGGCATAATGGATTTTGATGAGCGGGTTGCGGAAGGGGAAATAAGAATGTTGATTGATAAAAGAGAAGCTGCAAGAAAAGTTTGTAACTGGAAGGAGGCGGATTCCTATCGAACGCAATTGGCGGAACTTGGTGTGGATGTTTTAGACACGCCGCAAGGGGTAATTTGGCGATTTAAGTGAGGCAGCTATGAATACCGTAAGAAAGTCAGTAATAGCAGGTTCATGGTATCCGGGAAATCCGTCAATTCTGAAAAAAAATATTGAAAGTTTCTTTGAATCGGTTCCTGATTTAGTATTGTCGGGAGAGATTGTGGGTTTGATTGCTCCTCATGCCGGTTACGTTTACTCAGGACAAGTCGCGGCCAACGCTTATAAACTTATTCGCGGCAATAAATATGATGTTGTTGTCGTTATAGGACCAAGCCACAGAGTTTCTTTTAATGGTGTATCCGTATTCAGCAGCGGCGGTTATGAAACACCACTTGGTGTCGTGCCTGTCGCTGAAGAATTTGCGCAAAAAATTAAAAATATGAGCAAAGTAACGGCCGATATTCCTGAAGCGCATCGTCAGGAACATTCCGTAGAAATTCAAATTCCTTTTTTACAGGTTGCGCTAGGCCAATTTTCATTTGTTCCTTTGGTTATGGGCAATCAGGATATGAACACCTGTCGGGAGCTTGCAAATGCCTTATATGGAGCTTTACACGGCAAGAAAATATTGATAGTGGGCAGTTCCGATTTGTCGCATTTTTATAATTATAATACGGCAAAAAAAATGGATGCCGTTGCTCTGGGATATTTGAAAAATGGCGATGCTATTGGTCTTTTACAGGCTATGGAAAACGGAACTGTGGAAGCGTGCGGCGGCGGACCTATGGCAGTGACAATGCTGGTGGCACATATGATGAGAGCCGATAAAGCACATCTTTTGAAATACGCCAATTCAGGAGATGTAACCGGCGACAAAAGTTCGGTTGTCGGGTATGCAGCAGCAGTCTACTGTAAATAATGGAGCATAAAATGGAATTGACAACAAAAGAAAAAAATACCCTTCTGGAAATAGCTAAAGAAGCGATTGCGGCGAAAATAGGCAATAAAAAAATGCCTGAACTGAAAATGGATTCGGAAAACCTCAGATCGAAGAGCGGTGCTTTTGTGACTTTAAAAAAGCACGGTTACCTCCGCGGTTGTATAGGTTATATAAAAGCGTATAAACCGCTCGCTGAAACAGTGCAGGAAATGGCCGTCGCCGCCGCTTTTCATGATTCGCGATTTCCTTCCTTAAAACCGGAAGAAGTTAAAGATTTGACTTTTGAAATATCGGTATTGAGCCCGTTGAAACGGATCAAAGATATCAATGAGATTGAAGTAGGGAAGCATGGGTTGTACATTATTCGCGGATATAACTCGGGTTTATTATTGCCGCAGGTTGCTGTCGAGTATAAATGGGACAGAGAAACTTTTCTTCAGGAAACCTGCCATAAAGCCGGGTTGCCGGCACAGGCGTGGAAGGATAAAGAAACGGAGATATTCATTTTTTCTGCGGATTATTTCGGCGATACGGATTGATTGCTGAATATTCCTTCGTGATATTCAATACAGACAATTGTTTGAAGGATATTGTTTGTGAAAAAAGTTGGTAAATATTTTATTGTCGTAATTTTGTGTTTGGCGCTGGTGACAGGATTTGTTTTATATTCGCCAAGGTTTTTGCTTTATTCTTCAGAATACAGGAAGGCGGATGCTGTGATACTTATTCTGGGTCCGGATTTTAAAGCACGTCAGAAAGAAGCTTATGAATTAATAGACGAAGGAATGGCTGATTACTTGATTATTCCGGCCTATCATAAGGTTTATAGAGTTTATGAAAAGGAGATGAAGAAATACCTGTCGCCTAATTTGAATTTTTTAAAATCAGGGCAAAATAATGTTAATGCAAATAAGAAATTTTACGAGGACACACATCTGGAGATAATAGAAGCAAAAGAAATAATGTCTGATTTAAGGCTGAATTCCGCAATATTTGTCAGTTCCCCATATCATATGCGACGTATTAAATTAATAGCCGGGAATGTGTTTGATTCGAATAAAAACATCTTTTATTTTGTGCCGACGCATTACGAAAAAGCCCCGGCGGACTTCCGGGAATTATCATCGGCAGACTGGAAAAAAGTGAGAAGGGAATATAGTAAAATACTATGGTTTCTTCTTTACTCTCCGTGGTCAAAATAATATTAACAAACCCTGGTTTTATTGAGTACTGTGGTATTTGAAGATTGAACCAATGGCAGATATCCTTACGCTATTTGATCCTCGACGTTTACTACGGCCTACAAATTATTTAATGTCCGATTATTTGATGCAAACGCGGCGCACCTGTTTAAAATCGGTAAAACCTTTGATAGCCTTCAGAATGCCGTCTTGAAGAAGTGTTGTCATACCTTCGCTTTTTGCCTTGTCTCTCAAAACCTCTACAGTTTCGTGCTTTTGTACCATTCTCTTGATATCTTCGGTTCCGATTAAGAGCTCATGAATGCTCATCCTGCCTCTGTATCCGGTATTATTGCAAAAATCGCAGCCTTTTGGCTGATAAAGTTTAAAGTCATCATTGTAAGGAATATTCAGTTTATCGAATTCTTCCTTATTGTAACTATAGGCGATTTCGTCGTATTCTTCTCTTGTCGGGTGATATTGTTCCTTGCATTTTTTACAGAGAGTTCGTACAAGACGCTGAGCGAGAATACCCAGCAAAGCATCTGCAAAATTAAGAGGATCAATGCCCATGTCCAGCAAGCGTACGATAGTTTCCGGAGCGCTGTTGGTGTGCAGAGTGCTGAATACAAGATGACCGGTGAGCGATGCCTCAACACCTGTCTTTGCCGTTTCATAATCGCGCATTTCACCGACCATTATAATGTCTGGATCGGCACGCAGAAAAGCACGCATGGCAGCTGCAAAATCAAAACCTATTTTCGGATGTACCTGTACCTGACGCAAACCGTATTGAGTAATTTCTACGGGATCTTCAGCCGTCCATATTTTTCTGTCCGGCCGGTTAATGTGGTGCAATGCGGCATGCAATGTTGTTGTTTTACCGGAACCGGTAGGGCCAACGCACAAAATCATGCCGTAAGGTTTGGAAATAATATTAGTCAGTTCATTATAATTGCGCGGTGACAGAACCATATCTTCCAGAGGCATTGTTTCGCCTTTGGCGAGTATTCGCATTACAACATCTTCCACGCCGCCCTGAGTCGGAATTGTCGCTACACGCAATTCAATTTCCTCTCCTGTAGAACGTCTGAATTTAATTTTTCCATCCTGTGGCAGCCTTTTAATGGTAATATCCAGATTGGACATGATTTTGATTCTCGAAATAAGAGCGGCACGGTAGCTGAAAGGGACCGTTTGATAAAGACCGCAATCTCCATCAATGCGAAACCTGATTTCTACATTCTTTCTGTCTACATTGGGTTCGACATGTATATCCGAAGCGCGGCGGTTATAGGCATCGTTAATAATCTTATTAACCAGCTGCATGATGACACTATCGGATTCGGTAACAACCTCGTCGCTTTCTTCGTCTTCCTGCGCTGAGTCGTCACCTTCCATTCGCTCCAATATTTCTGTAAAAGAATGTTCATCTTCGGGAGTATTATAAAAAAGATTAATATACTTTATTATGTCTTCTTCCAATGCGACGTCGTAAATTATCCGCTTGGTTTTTAAAAGAGTTTCGATTGTATCTTTTTTGATGATGTTGTTCGGATCATCCATGATTACGTGAATTTTGTCGCCGATTTTTCCCAGCGGTACCCAAAGTTCACGGCGCAGATAATTTTTTTTCAAATCTTTAATTAAATGTTCCGGGATAGATATTTTTTCATTATATCTAATAAAGCGGCAGTTATAGAATTCCTCAAACGCCCGTCCGATGTCTTCTTTGGATATTTTGTATTTCCTCATGAGGAAATTTTCCATGGATTCTTTCTTCTCACGCGCTTCTTTCCATGCGCTTTCCAGTTCTTCTTCTTTAATCAGATCGTGGGTTATCAGGTAATCAAAGCGCGTTTTCCGGTGACGGACAAAACGTTGCTGATTGTAGAAAGCAACGCCAAGTACTTCGGCAATTTCCAGCGCTAGTGCAATTTCTTCTTCAGAAAATTTTCCGTCACCAACTTTTCTGTTGATTATCTGAATGACACCCATGAGTTGGCTGCCGTGATATATCGGGGCAGCAAGAATCTGCCTGGTTTTAAATCCTGATTTCTTATCCCAGCTGTCATCAAAAGTTAATTCCGGTTCGATACTTTTTAGTTCTTTTAGATTATAAGCGTTTTCGATGTTAATTATCGTGCCTGTGTTCGCTACGTAACCGGCGATGCTTTTGTTATTTATTGGCAATCTGATTTCCTTGGGTTGTATTCCGGCAAGAAACATGGAATAAATTTCGTTGCGTGTTTTATCGACGACATACGTTGTTATGGAATTGGCATTGAAAAGGTTGAGAATGTCGCTCTTTAAATCGATAAGAATTTGTTTGATATTCTGCGCGGCATGGATACGATTGGTTATATCCAATAACTCCTTGCGTGTTCGGGAAGTTCCGTTAATACCTGATGCCGAAGGTGGAGTTAATTGGCCGTTCATGGATTAATTATCCTTAAAATTGAGAAACTTAACTTATACTAACAATGATTTATATTAATGTCAATTCGCCTTATATTTCAAGCAGGAGAACAAAAAAAATCAGTCAGAAGTAACAATTTTAGAAAAATCGGCAATTCTATGGAAAAGGGCTGATATTTCCGCCAAAAGCGATAGACGGTTAAAACGAATCTTTTCATCCTTATCCATAACCATTACATTATCAAAAAAAGCATCCACATAAGGACGCAACGCAGCCAGTTTAATCAATGCGGCGTTAAAATCTTTTTCAATTATACTTTTTCCCACCCGGGTTTTGATATCATCAAAAGAAGAGAAAAGTTTTATTTCCGCTTCCCGGGAAAGCAAATTGACATCAACCTCACCGTTTTGGAAATCCTTTAAAATATTATCAACGCGTTTGAAGGCTATGGAAACAGGCTCGAAATCAGGATTCTGGCGGAAAAACTGTAGCACCTTAACCTTTTCCATAACCTCGACAAGTTCATCAATATCGGCGGATAAAACCGCATCCACCGTATCATAAGCGTATCCCTGGCTGATAAGTTGGTTCTGAAGGCGTCCTTTAAAGAATTCCAGAATATCCTTTTTAACTTCGTCGGCCGGTTTTTTCAGAACGTCTTTGAGTTGATTCAGGCTTTCGTCAATCAGAAAACTCAAGCTTAAAGAATAGCCGCGGGATAAAATAATATTAATGATGCCTAAAGCCTGGCGGCGCAGCGCATAGGGGTCGGCTGTACCGGTCGGCGGCATGCCCACGCCGAAGAATCCGGCAATAGTGTCGATTTTGTCGGCAATGCCGACAATTGCTCCTTCATCTGTTTGCGGCAGCTCGCCGCCGGCAACGATCGGTAAATAATGCTCATAAATGGCATTGGCTATTGCCGATTTTTCTCCTGCTATGAGTGCATACTCACGTCCCATAATGCCCTGAAGCTCGGAAAATTCTCCTACCATCAAAGACTCCAGATCAGCTTTGGCCAAAAGTGCAGCACGATCGACATTCTTCTTGACGGATGGTTTAACTTTGGAAGCGATTTTTACGGCCAGCTTGCGGAGACGCATGACTTTTTTATGCGACGTTCCCAAAAGAGAGTGGAAAACAACTTTCTTAAGCGATTCCACCCTGTCTTCCAGGGGAATCTTTTTATCTTCCTCAAAAAAGAAAGATGCGTCGGCCAGACGAGCACGTAATACTCTTTCGTTGCCTTTTGCCACAACCGTAATGTCGCGAGGTTTGGTATTGCTGACAGCAATAAAGTACGGCAAAAGCTTACCTTCGTTATTGACAACAGGAAAGTATTTTTGATGTGAGATCATCGTTGTTGTCAGAACTTCTTTAGGGATTTTTAAAAAATCTTCGTCAAAATTGCCGCGAACTATTACGGGAAACTCAACCAAAAAACTGACTGTTTCCAGCAAATCATCTGTATAAAAAAGTTTTCCTCCGATTTCAGCGGCAGCTTTTTGTGCTTCGTCCAAAATCATGTTTTTTCTTTCAACGTGATCGGCGATTACAAAATTTTCTCTGGTTTTTTTCATGTAATCTTCAAAGCTGTTAACGGTAAAAGAATCCGGGCTCATAAAGCGATGGCCTCGCGATGCATTGCCGCTTTCATTATCTTCTATTTTCAGTGGAATAATATTTCCGTCGTACAATGCCAATATCCAGTGTACCGGACGGGCGAAGCGCAAATTGTAACTTGCCCAGCGCATTGATTTGCGGAAGGGAATAGCCAGCATAAAATCCTTAAGAATATCAGGAAGAAGTTCTTTTGTGGGTTGTCCGGTGATGGTCTTGCGCGCACCGATATATTCGCCCTTTTCGGTTGTGATGATTTCCAGTTGCGAAACTTCCAGTCCTTGTCCTCTGGCGAAGCCGATAGCGGCTTTTGTCGGTTGACCGTTTTCATCAAAGGCTGCCTTTTTTGCCGGTCCCATTTTCTCGATTGTCTGATCTTCCTGTTTAGGGGACAAGTCAGTTATGTAAAGAACCAGGCGGCGCGGCGTGGCCATACATTTGATGCCTTCAAAAGCAATACGTTTTTCCGCAAGTGTTTTACGGATAATTTCTTCCATATCAACAATAGCTCTGGATAGAAAACCTGCGGGAATTTCTTCTGTGCCGATTTCAAAAAGCAGTTCGTTACTCATTTTATCTCCGGATATTTATAAAGTCTTCAGAAGGGGATACCCCATTTCTTCACGTTGTTTCATATAAAGTTCAGCGCTGATTCCGGCCAGATTTCTCACCCGGCCGATGTAACTGGTTCGTTCGGCCACGCTGATAGCGCCGCGGGCGTTAAGCAAATTGAATGTATGTGAGCATTTCAAACAGTAATCATAAGCGGGCAGAGGAAGATTTTTTTCGGCGATGCGCAGGGCTTCTTCTTCATAAGTATCGAAGAGTCTGCGCAGCATGGGAATGTCGGCTATTTCGAAGTTGTAAGTGGAAAACTCCACTTCGCTGCGGTGGTGAACATCTCCGTATTTAATTTTATCCGTCCACTGCAGGTCATAGACGTTATTTACTCCCTGAATATACATGGCAATCCGTTCTGTTCCGTAGGTAAGTTCGGCGCAGACAGGATTGCAGTCGAAACCGCCGACCTGTTGAAAATAAGTGAACTGAGAAATTTCCATGCCGTCGAGCCATACTTCCCAGCCCAGTCCCCACGCGCCCAATGTCGGAGATTCCCAGTCGTCTTCAACAAAGCGAATATCGTGATCCAAGGGATCAATGCCGAAGCTTTTCAGCGAATCAAGATAAAGTTCCTGAATGTTGACAGGCGATGGTTTCATGATGACCTGATACTGGTAGTAGTGCTGCAGGCGGTTGGGATTTTCGCCGTAGCGGCCGTCGGTGGGACGACGGGAAGGTTGAACGTAGGCCACGTTCCACGGCTCCGGTCCCAGCGCGCGCAGACAGGTTGCGGGGTGAAATGTTCCGGCTCCTACTTCCATATCGTAAGGTTGCTGAATAACGCAGCCTTTAGAATCCCAATATTTTTCGAGGGCAAAAATTAATTCCTGAAAAGTCACAATTTTCTCCTTAATGTCTGAAACTAAAAATTCGTCAAAATTGACAGTATAATACCTAAAAATAACAGGTAGCTAAGTAACATGCCGGACATTCCGGTGTCAATATAAAAAGGATGAAACCGTTTTAATAATTCGTTGACATGTATAAATTGCTCAGGTACATCACAAAGTAAATACCGATACACTTTCTTTTGTCCGGTTGCCTGTCATTTAAAAAAAGATATTAAAGGCAATTAATTTTTGAGAGGTAAAAATAAAATCTAAAATTTTATAACGGAGAGATAATATGTCTGAAAACATGGTTGTTATAATTACAGGAGGGTCGAGTGGATTGGGCAAGGCATTGGCACAACGTTTTATTAAAAAGGGCGCCACTGTAGTGTTAATTGCCCGGAATAAGCAAAAATTAGCGGCAGCTAAAGATGAGCTCTTGGAATCCTGTAAAGACAGCAGCAAAGTGGCAGTATTCAACTGCGATGTTGCGGATTTCTCTGCAATTGAGAAAACATTCAAAGATATTATCGACAGTATTGGTAAGATAGACATATTAATTAATTCCGCAGGTATTTTAAGGGAAGGTTATTTTGAAAAACTGCCAATTGAAGTTTTCCGTGAAATCATGGACATTAATTATTTTGGTACGCTTAATTGCAGTCAAGCGGTTATACCGTTTTTTAAAAAGCAGGGTGGAGGCAGAATCGTTAATATCGCTTCCCTGGGCGGTAGATTCGGTTGTTTCGGATATGCCGCTTATTGTTCTTCAAAATTTGCGGTTGTCGGTCTTTCAGACACTTTGCGTTGCGAACTAAAGCCATTAAATATAAAAATCCAACTGGTTTGTCCGCCCGAATTCGACTCGCCGATGGTAGATGATCTGAATACATATCGTACGGAAGAAAATCGTGCCGTGGCACAAACCACTACTGTTTTATCTATTGAACAAACAGCCGATGAAGTTTTCACCGGTATCATGCGCAATCGTTATCTTATCATTCCCGGACGCATTTCACGATTACTGGATTTGGGTAACCGCTGGCTTCCGGCTATCAGCCGCGCTGTTGTTGATTATAAAATTAAGAGAGTTTACCGGGGAGCATCAGACTGATGTGCTTAACCATAATTTAGTTGAATTACTTTTAAAACTCGAAATAGAAATTTACCTGCGGTTCAATTATTCCGCCGATTGTTTCCAAAGATTTGATTTTTGAATCACCGTAAATCAAAGATGTCATGGCATCCATCATTTTTGATAATTGTTCATCATCTCTGTTGGAATACTTTTCGAATCTGTCCGGCATAAACGAGCCTGTCTTGTGAAAGGTAAATTTAACGGCATCCGGTAAGAACTTCTTTTCCGATTTTTGCGGCAAAGTTTTGTCACGATCGGCGGGCGCGGGAAATATATTCATATCTCTGAAGTCTTCAGAAATATGAGAGTTTATGTCAACAACAGGTATATTTTTAATTAAAATTTCCTTGTATGAATTATCCGGCACTAAATTGATGTCCGCCTTAAAGGGCTGCCAACTGAAAATGAAGCCGGCAGCATTGGCCGATATCGCTAATGTTTGAAAGAAGCAGGGTATTATTATGAAGACTTTTAATCCCATAAATTTTTTTATACACTTCATTAAATATTTCCTGCTTTTTGAGGTAGCTTTATCTTTTGTCCGTATAACAACGGATCGGCGCTTTTCATATTATTAATTTTGAGTAATTCCTGCACTGTCGTCGAATTATCTTTCGCCAAGAAAAATAGCGTATCTCCTTTTTTAACTGTATAAATTCTATAAGCCTTTTGCCGGCCGTAAGATTTATTCTTATTGTCTGGCATATCATCAGTTATCTTTTTATTATCTTCTTTGTTTGCAGGTACAATAATTCTTTGGTCTGCGTAAAGCGGGTCTTCCGGTTTCATATTGTTAAGCTCCAAAAGAACCACGACTTTTGTATTAAAAAGTCTTGCCAATGAAAAAAGTGTATCGCCTCGCTTTACCTTATAATAATTTGTTATAACTTCGTTGCTTTCAGAAGCAGCGGCCGTTCCTGATAGATATTCCGCTACTGAGGATGTTATAGCTGCAGCCAGTGTTTTCTGAAACTTGGGTTTTTTCAGCAATCTTTCTTCCTCCGGGTTGGATATGTATGCTGTTTCGACTAATACCGCCGGAATATCCGGTAATTTCAATACACGAAAAGGCGCTTCCTGAACACTTTTATATTTCAGACAATTAACTGCACCGAGGTGTTTCATTAAAATGCCGGCATAAATTTTCGACAGGTTAATTGTATTGGTTTGAAACATGTTCATTATAATTTGATTGGATTCATTATTGCCCTCACTGTCGGGTACGCCGCCGAGAATGTCCGACAGGTTTTCATTTCTGGCCAGTAGTCTTGCGGCCTCATTACTGGCAGCCCCCGTAGAGAGACAATATACAGAACTGCCTTTTGCGCTGCAGTTTCTGGCCGCGTCCGCATGAACGCTTATAAATAAACTTGCACCCAGGTCTTTGGCTTTTTGCAGGCGCTTTTTGAAAGAAACATAATAATCGCCATCACGTGTCAGGACTGCCCGGTAGCCGGGTATCTTATTAATAGCTTTTTTGATTTCACGGCCAATAGAAAGCACGATATTTTTTTCATAAGTTCCGTTTTTTCCTATAGCGCCGGGATCTTCACCGCCATGACCGGGATCAATGACAATTATTTTTTTCTTTTTGGGGGTCTGCAACGGTTCGGTTATCTTTTCTTCTTTGGCAGCTTGTTCCAGAATAATATCCACTACAACCCTGTCAGGTTTGTCCTGAAATTTCTTTAATTTAAAGACTTCGATTTTTTGGTGTTTATCCAAAGAAAATTCGATTTCAATCGTATTCCTGTCAGTATGGTGAAAAACAATCTTTTTTATTCCGGGTTTGTTTATGAAAACTTTATGGGGTATTGATTTATGGACTGAGGATTCCTTGAAATTCAAAACGAGAAAATTTTCACTTTCCCTAACTTCATAAACCGGCGCGTCATCTACATCCAGAACGATTCGGGTGTGATCAGGAGCCGACCAGTGTCGAACATTCAATATTTTTATTGAGGCATGGCAATTTGTTGAAATTGCAACTACGATTAAAATTGCCAGTAAATAAATAAATTTCTTAAAAACTTTGTTTTCTTTATACATCATAAGTAAAAAATAACAGATTTGTTGAGGAACTGCAACTGTCAGATAGAAAAAATATTGACAAGCTTAGTTGATAGTGTCATTTTTCCGTAAGAAAATTAAAAAAATGGATAATGAAGAATATCTATGCGGGAAAATTTTTTTAAAAAAGCGCTATTGAATCCGTCTGCGTTTGCTGTCAGTTGGGAACTGGTGCCGGGTAGAGGTGCAAAAGAATCGGCTCAGGAAAAAACCGTAACCCTGGCCAGACAGGCAGCCGGAGGCGGAAAGATATGCGCCGTCACTTTGACGGATAATCCTGGTGGAACCCCGGCTATGTCCGCAGATTTTATGGGCGCTGAAATTGTAAAACTGGGCATTGAGCCGCTTGTCCATTTTACCTGCAAAGACAAAAACCGCAATCAGATCGAAAGCCAGCTTTATGCTCTGGACAGGGCGGGAGTGAAAAACCTTCTGGTTATGAGCGGCGATTATCCGGTGTCCGGTTACCGGGGCAGACCGGCGCCTGTTTTTGATTTGGACCCGATTCATACTTTGCAATTGATATCGGAGATGAATAAGGGGCTCACATATCCGGGAATCAAAGGTGATATTCGTCATCAGCCCGGCAATTTTTTTCCGGGAGCTGTCGTTTCTCCCTTCAAGGCAACGGAAGCGGAACAGATGCTCCAATATTACAAGCTGAAAAAGAAAATTGACGCAGGCGCTCAATTCATAGTTACGCAACTGGGATATGATGCCCGAAAATTTCATGAAGTATTCCTTTTTATGAAACAAAGCGGTTTTAATTTACCGCTGATCGGGAACATCTATATCCTTCCGTATGGCGCGGCCAAAATGATGAACCGTAACGAACTGCCCGGGTCCGTCGTTACGGACAAACTTCTGGCGGAGGTGGACAAGGAGAGAAATGATTCCGATAAAGGAGAAAGTGCCAGAATACTTCGCGCTGCAAGGATGTACGCTATACTGAAGGGTATGGGTTATAACGGTGTTCATATCGGCGGACACAATATTAAATATGAACAGGTGGAAAAGATTATTGCGCAGGGTGAAGAACTTACCTCTCAATGGAAAGATTTGGTTCAGTATTTTGATTACCCCATTCCCGGTGGCTTTTATTACTTTGATCGTGATCCAAAAACAGGCCTCAATCTGGATAAGCCTATGGCCAGAGAATCGCGGCCGCTTGATGCGAAAATAGAATTAACTTACGGTTTTTCACGCTTTTTCCATAATCTAATATTTGAGCCTGGCAAGAAACTCTATGGTCCCATGAAAGGATTAAGCGGCAAAGTGACAGGGAAAAAAATGGAGAAGCTTATTCATAAGCTGGAACATTGGACCAAAGTAGCGCTCTTTGACTGTAAGGATTGCGGGGACTGTGCCTTGATAGATGTGGCGTATCTTTGTCCGATGTCACAGTGTCCGAAGAATCAACGCAACGGGGCCTGCGGGGGAAGCTTTGAAGGATGGTGCGAAGTCTATCCGGGGAAGAAAAAATGCGTCTACGTGCGCGCCTATGCCCGCTTGAAGAAGCACGGTGAAGAAGCGCAATTGTCCGGCAATATTGTCGAGCCATGTAATTGGGACCTTTATCAAACCTCATCCTGGATCAATTACTATTTAGGGAAAGACCATTCATCGAAAAAACGTAGTGGTAATTCCTCCGGAAATTAAAGAAATTTGTTTTACCCCGTTAGAAAGCCCCGCTGCTTGCAGCGGGGATGAAGATAAATTCCTTTTTGAGCGAACACGGGGTTTACCTATACCAGCACAAATATCAAATATTAAAAACATCACGATTATTGATTGAACATTGGATTTAGATAGTGTAGAAGGTCGAATCGTGGGCGATTAGCTCAGTCGGATAGAGTACTGGCCTCCGAAGCCAGGTGCCGCGAGTTCGAATCTCGCATCGCCCACCAATTTTCACTTTAAAGTAATTCTTGATTTCAAAAATCCTTGGAAAATCCTCTTAAAATATAATGCCGAGCCTCGTAGGGGCAAGGCATACCTTATCCAAAATTCCAGCCAAAATCCCAAAAGTGAAAATTGGCGGTGTCTTTTGGACGAAATCCGAACTTTTTTTGAACCCCGTTAGAAAGTTATATGTGTTGTTTGTTCTAAAGCACGAAGTCTATTCTGGTTTGACAAGGGCTTTCTAACGGGGTGAACAAAATCCGCAAGCGGATTTTGAATAATCCCGCCCAACGTTTCCGCCCGCCTCCGCGGAGTTTATCCCGCACTTTGTTGCGGGGTTTCGGCGAGCAAAACAGAAAAATTTTCTAAACATTATTTTAATCGCCCCCGCACAAAAAATTTTTTCAATTACTGAAATGAAAATTTTTCTGTTTTGATATTCTGCTTGCCCCGTTGTTGCTTCGCAACGCTTCGGGGCTGACGCAGAATTGCGGAAACGCTTCCCACCCCCAGTCCCGCTTTGCGGGACAACAGGCAGGCAAAAAATCATTGGTGGGGATGACACTCAGACCCCCTTTTCTTTTTGCCCGCCTGTTCTTTGGCTTTGCCAAAAATTTAAAAAGGCGACGGGCTATTATTTATAGTTACCCTTGCCCCGCCCTTCCTTTGCGCGGGCGACAAAAGGAACTCCCTTGATGATTTTGCTTTACTTTTTCTAAATAATTAGGTATCATTATAATAAGCACTTTGGAAATAGTTTACTATAATTAGTATATTATAATAGTTTACCCCGTTAGATTAAATTATCTAACGGGGTTTACAAAAGTCAAGGCAAATATGGCAAATAATATAAGTAAAAATATCCGCAGGATTCGGCAGGAAAAGGGAATGTCTCAAGATCGCCTTTCCAAAAAGGCGGACTTGGCTTTGAATACAATTGTTAAAATCGAGACTGGAGAAAATCCCAATCCCACCGCTGAAACATTAAAGAAGATCGCTAAAGCACTGGACATTTCAGTCGGCGATTTATTTAAGGAATAACTATGCCTAACAATTTAGATTTAACATTTATCACAAACGAAAAAGGCCAAAATCTCCTTGAGAGATTTAAGGTATTGATTAAAGACACAGAATTTTTTGATGTCTTGGTCGGCTATTTCTATACAAGCGGTTTTTACGCACTGTATAAATCTTTAGAAAAAACAAAAAAGATACGAATCCTGATTGGTATTAGCGCCGGCAAAGGAACTGTAGAATTGATAGAACAGAGTAACACAGGCATTCCTGCCTGTGATTTAAAAACACAGACAAGAATGTCTGTGCTACCTATGCAATTTTCTCATGCGGAAACAAAAGAACATTTTTCAAATTTGCTTGCCGATGAAATGGAAAATACAAAAGACAGCAAGCCAGTTGAAGAAGGGGTGATGAAATTTTTAGAGTGGCTGCAGAACGGCAAGATAGAGATAAAAGCGTATCCAACAGAAAACATTCACGCAAAGCTCTATATTATGTCCTTCGTTGAAGGAGATCGCGATGCGGGTCGCGTCATCACTGGCTCAAGCAATTTCACGCAAGCGGGACTGGTAGATAATCTTGAGTTTAACACCGAGTTAAAAACTCGTGCGGATTACGAATTTGCCAAAGCGAAATTTGAGGAGCTTTGGAAAGATGCGGTTGATGTTAAAGATAAATATGTCCAAACAATTAAGGAAAGAACTTGGCTGAATAACACGATTACGCCCTATCAACTGTATCTCAAGTTTCTCTATGAGTATTTTAGAGACGAATTGAGGCAGACAGATGAAGTAATTTTTAAATATGTTCCACAAGAGTTTAAGCGCTTGGAGTATCAGGAACAAGCGGCGCTAAACGCAAAAAAAATTCTTGAAGAATACGGTGGTGTTTTTATTTCGGATGTGGTAGGTCTTGGTAAAACTTATGTTTCCGCTATGCTGGCAAGCCAGCTTGACGGCCGCACCCTTGTGTTAGCGCCTCCAGTGCTTTTGGAAAAAGCAAATCCGGGTTCATGGCCAAATGTCTTTTCAGACTTCCGCGTGCCGGCAGACTTTGAATCTCTCGGAAAGTTAGATCATCTTATTCGGGGAGGCGCTGAAAAATACAAGAACATTTTCATTGACGAAGCGCATCGTTTCAGAACAGAATCAAACATCACTTACGAAAAGCTTGCTCAAATTTGCCGAGGTAAAAGAATATCCCTTGTTACAGCTACTCCTCTTAACAATACCCCAAAAGATATTTTGAGCCAGATTAAACTTTTCCAAAAAGCAAAGAAAAGCACAATTCCTAATGTGCCTAACCTTGAAACCTTCTTTGGCCGGCTTGAACAGAAAATCAAAAAATTGGACAGAAAACAGGACCACGCAAAATATATACAGACCGCCAAAGAAAATGCAAAAGAAATACGAGAACGGGTTTTGAAGTATCTTATGGTGAGGCGCACAAGAAAAGAAATTGAAACCTACTTTTCCGATGACTTGAAAAATCAAAACCTTAAATTCCCGGAAGTGGAAACTCCGGAACCGGTATTTTATCAATTAAACAAAGAAGAAAATGAAATTTTCAATAACACCGTTGAACTTGTTGCCAGAAATTTCAAATACGCCCGTTATATGCCTATGCTTTACTACAAAGGAGACGACAGACCAGATCAGTTGGAAATTCAGTCTCAAAAGAATATGGGAAGTTTTATGAAAATTTTGTTCATTAAACGATTGGAAAGCAGTTTTTACGCTTTCCGGAATACCGTTAACCGTTTTGTTACTTATTACGAGCTTTTCTTAAAAGAGCTCGGGGAAGGCAATGTTTATGTCAGTAAAAAGTATGCTAACAAAATCTTTGGACTTTTGGAAAATGATGACGATGAGGCAATTCAAAAACTAATAGAAAGCGACAAAGCAAAAAGGTATCCTGCCAAAGATTTTAGCGAAAGCTTGAAAGAGGACTTAGTAAGCGATTTGCGTATTCTAAAAGAGATAAAAGAGTTATGGAGTCGGGTAAAACGCGATCCAAAACTACTTTCATTTGTTGAGATTCTTTCATCACGACCAATGCTCAAGAAAAATAAAATAATTGTTTTTTCAGAATCAAAAGAAACTGTTGAATATCTTGCTAAGAATTTAGAGAAAAAGTTTCCGGATGAGATTCTTGCTTTCACTGGCGGGTCAAGCGCGCTCATCAGAGAAAAAACAATTGAAAATTTTGACGCTCGGGCGCGTTTCCCCAAAGACGATTACAGAATCCTTATTGCCACCGAAGTATTATCTGAAGGCGTAAACTTGCATCGTTCAAATGCGGTCATCAACTATGATATTCCCTGGAATCCAACCCGACTTATGCAGCGTGTCGGGCGTATCAACCGCGTTGATACAACATTTGATAAAATATACACATTTAACTTTTTCCCAACCGAGCAATCCAACGACCAGATAAAACTCAAAGAGGCCGCGGAAGCTAAAATACAGGCATTTATAACGCTTTTGGGCGCGGATGCACAGCTTCTTACAGAAGGCGAAGCAATTGAATCGCACGAGCTTTTCAACCGTCTCATTTCTAAAAAGACTATCACCGGTGAAGACGAAGGCGATGAAAGCGAATTGAAATATCTCCAAGTGATAAGAGGTATTCGCGATACCGACCCTGATTTATTCGAAAAAATCAAACGATTGCCAAAGAAAGCGCGAACAGCTAAAAAATATAACACAGGCATTCCTGCCTGTGATTCAGAGAATCAGCCCCATGAGATAGGTAAAGAAGCCATCTCACGGGGTAAACTTTTGACATACTTTAGGAAGGGCAAACTCCAAAAATTCTTCATTACGGACATTGGAGATGCGGAAGAAATTGACTTTATCGGTACGGCAAAACTGCTTGAATCTGACCCGAAAACCGCTCGCGAGGTATTAGCCGCAGATTTTTACGATAAACTTGAAAAGAACAAACAGGCTTTTGAGTTTGCCACCACAGAAGAAGATGTGGAACTAAAAGCAACACGGGGCGGCAGAGACAGCGCAATGCAGGCATTAAAAATCCTTAAAGCGGTTTTTAGAGACACACGTCAGCTTACTGAAGATCAAATAGATTATTACAGGAAAGTAATGCAACAATTTGAAGAAGGGGCTATGCCGAAACAAACCGCCAAGACAGTAAATAAAGTATTAAATAAAGAACTCAAACAAGGACAACCTAACCCTCTGAAAGCGCTTGCGCTTCTGCAGAACAACATTCCATCTGAATTTTTGGAAAGCCATATTGCCGAGAGCGCCGCTCACACTTTTGGTCCAAGAGAGGTAATCTTGTCCGAATATCTCATAGGTGAATAATGCAAAAAGATTCAGCAAAAAACCTAATACAGAACGCATTGCAAAATTCTTTTAACAAAGAACAATTTGTGTACCTACTTAAAAATATTGTTAATAGGTTTGACGAATCCAAAGCATTTCACGCGCGTGGATATGTAAAAGAAAAGTTTAATACAACAACAAAAATCGTAAAAACATACGAACGGATTGGCACTTATACCGACCCTGAAGATAAAAAAATAGATTTGCTCATTGTCTATCTTCAAAGAGAAAAATCAATTGAAAGTGCAAGAACATCGCTAAGAAATTTTGCCGCTGACTACTTAAAACAGCGAGGTATGAAAGATGCGGCGCTTGTCGCTTTTGTATCTCCCAACGGCGATGACTGGCGATTCTCACTCGTTAAGATGGAGTATAAGTTTACCCCGTTAGATAGCAAGACATCTAACGGGGTGAAACGAGAGATCAAAGTTGAAGAAGAGTTTACCCCAGCCCGGCGCTATTCTTTTTTGGTCGGCAAAAACGAAAACAGCCATACTGCCCAGAGCCGTCTTTTGCCCCTTCTCTTGAATGATGAGATAAATCCATCGCTTAAAGACTTAGAGGATGCTTTCAGCGTAGAAAAAGTTACCAAAGAATTTTTTGAAAAATATCGCGATCTTTTCCTGCGACTCAAAGAATCGCTTGATGACATAGTCAATAAGGATCCGAAAATTAAAGCCGATTTCACAGACAAGAATGTCTGTGTCACAGATTTTGCTAAAAAATTGCTTGGTCAGATTGTATTTTTATACTTTTTGCAAAAGAAGGGCTGGTTTGGCGTCCCAAGGGGCAAAGATTGGGGTGAAGGCGATAAAAAGTTTCTGCGCAATCTTTTTGAAGTTGCCCAAAAAGAGAACAAAAATTACTTTAACAGATTTTTAGAGCCGCTTTTTTACGAAGCCTTGAGATTAGAAAGACCAAAGGATTATTACGACCAATTTAACTGCCGCATCCCGTTTCTTAACGGAGGACTCTTTGACCCGATTAATGACTATGATTGGCAGGATACTGACATTGAGATTCCCGATGAAATTTTTTCTAATAATAGCAAAACAAAAGAGGGCGATATTGGGGACGGCATTTTAGACATTTTTGATCGTTATAACTTCACCGTCAAGGAAGACGAGCCGCTGGAAAAAGAAGTGGCGATTGACCCGGAAATGCTGGGCAAGGTATTTGAAAATCTACTGGAAGTTAAAGACAGAAAATCAAAAGGCACCTATTATACACCCCGGGAAATTGTCCATTATATGTGTCAGGAAAGTTTAGCAAATTATCTGACAACAGAACTGAATTGTAACACAGACATTCCTGTCTGTTCAAAAAAAGAAATTGATATATTGATTAAATATGGAGAAACTGCGGTAGAACACGATGCAACCTATCTTGAAAAAACCGCGGGCAATGAAAGTTACAAAGGAAGATACGATAAAGCCAAGCTTCCGGATAGTATTCGTCAACACGCCAAGCTCATTGATGAAAAACTCGCCTCAATCCGCGTCTGCGACCCTGCCGTCGGCTCCGGCGCCTTTCCGGTGGGGATGATGAACGAGATCATCCGCACTCGAAACGCTCTTACGCCGTATATTGAAAGTAACATAGACATTCCTGTCTGTGATTCTGACATACACATAACCCACCGCAACTTACCTCATTGGACCAAAGATGGCTCAATTTACTGGATTACATTTAGGCTTGCTGATTCCTTGCCTCACGAAAAACTCGATAACTGGAAAACCGAACGAAACCAGTGGGTAAGCAAACATCCTGAACCTTGGAGCGAATTAGAATGGAAAGAATACAATGAACGGTTTGGCGATCGGTTGGAAGGGTGGCTAGATGCGGGGTATGGGTGTTGTGTATTGAGCCGTCCAGAGGTCCGAAAAATTTTCCAGGAATGCCTGCTCCGGTTCGATGAAGAAAGGCTTCGTATTCATGCCGCAGTTATTATGCCAAATCACATTCATCTTCTTCTGTCCCCCCTGAAGAATCATTCTCTGTCTGAATTGCTCAAAGGAATAAAAGGCGCAAGCGCACGACGAATCAATCATCTATTAGGAAAGACAGGCACGACGTTCTGGATGGATGAGTCTTATGACCATATTGTCCGTAGCGAGGCACAGTATCAACACTTTTTAACATATATCACCGAAAACCCGGTAAAAGCCGGACTGTCGCAAAATCAATACTGGCTTTATCAAAGTGTTAAAAGTAGCACAGGCATTTCTGCCTGTGTTGATCTGTCTTCACAGACAAGAATGTCTGTGCCACGTTCTTCAGGAATGTCTGTGCCACGTTCATCTTATCATTTTAAGCGTCACGCCATACAAAACTGCCTTTACGGCGTGGATATTGACCCGGGCGCTGTGGAAATTGCCAAGCTTCGTTTATGGCTTTCTTTGGTAGTTGACGAAGAAGATATAAAACAAATCAAGCCATTGCCGAACTTGGATTATAAGATTGTTTGCGGCAATTCGCTCCTGGGCGTTGAAAAAAACCTCTTTAATGCCGACCTGTTCAATGAACTTGAAGAATTGAAACCGCTTTATTTCAACGAGACAAACGCAAGTAAAAAGCAAGAATACAAAAATCAGATTGACGAGCTCATCAGCCAAATCACCAACGGCCACAAGGATTTTGATTTTGAGGTGTATTTCTCAGAAGTATTTCACGAGAAGAAAGGATTTGATGTGGTGATTGCCAATCCGCCGTATGTTCAGATTAAGCAGATTCCTTGGCATGAGAGAAAAGTGTATGAGAAAAGGTTTCGGGCTGCCGTCGGACGTTTCAATATCTTTTATTTTTTTCTTGAAATAGCAGGAAAGATTGCAAGACCAATAGGCGTTTCTGCTTTCATTGTTCCAGATAGACTCTTGCTTAATACTCAATGCGGTGAGTTGAGGAAGTGGCTACTACAAGATCAAACCATTCTTGAAATTGATTCGTTTAAAGAAGGCGTTTTTGATGCTGTTGTAGATTCAGTAATCATATTTTATCAAAACACAAAAAGCTCCAGTGACCATATAAAAGTAAAGGATAGGGTAAGTTTGGATTCCTTAAAACAAAATGTTGCCCTTAAAATCCCAGTGACTTATTTTTTAGAATCGCCGACCAATCAATTTGATTTATCTTATGATCTAGCGACAGCAAGTCTCCTGAAAAAGATTAAATCTGTGTCAGTACGATTAGGTGATATCAGCGATATTAAAGATGGAATTATTCAAGGCAAGGTCGCAGACATGCTTTTTTTAGACGCACCTTTGGATGGCTCTTCTAAGCCGCTTTTGTTTGGTGAAGATGTTACAAAATACGTTATCCGTTTTAATAATAAGTGGGCTAATTATAAGCCATCCGAGATGATGCGATTAGAAGTAAAACGGCGAGGCGTTGGAGTTCGGCATGGATTATGGATGCGAACCCCAGAAATTTTTGAACGCCCTAAAATACTCACCCGACAAACTGCCGATGAGATTATAGCTTCTTACGATACTCAAAATTATTATTACTCCAATACTTTACACGGAACTACAATCACAGACGCAAATTATGATCCTCTTTATGTCCTTGCTTTGCTTAACAGCAGGCTGATGACATGGTACTACCGCAGCACGACTGCCGAGGAAGGCAAAGTCTTCGCACAAATTAAAATCGCATTGCTTCGGCTGTTACCGATTAAAAAAGCCGCTCAGGATCAGTGGAAACCAATAATCAATCTTGTCAATGAAATCCTCGCCATTACCAAAGACCCAGAAGGAAAGCCTTCGGCTTCCAACGGGGCAGGCGACGACTATTTGGCAAGCTCCGCAAAGCAGGCCAAGGTCCGCGAATACGAAAAACAAATTGACCAGATGGTCTACGAGCTATACGGGCTTACCAAAGAGGAGATTAAGATTGTAGAAGGATTTGGCAAGGAGGATTAGCTTACGGTGTTTTCGGCAGGCAACGGCGATGATTTATTCGACGAATTTATTGGATACGATTTCACCATGGGCGCAGATGTGGTGAAATGTCCGCACTGCGGGGCCGACGTGCCCTGCAGTTTGTTTTTCGATGACGAAGTCGAGTGTCCGGAATGCGGAAAGAAGTTCAGAAAGGATGAGGCGAAGTAATATAAAAGAAATCATTGTTGCAATGGCAGACGTTCATACGAAGAAACAAAGAAGTTATAATATGTCCAGGATAAAATGCCGGGATACGAAACCGGAAATTTCACTGAGAAGATTATTATATGCAGGGGGTGCCCGGGGATACAGGGTTAATTACAGGCTTAAAGGTAAACCTGATGTTGTTTTTCCCAAGCAAAAAATTGCCGTATTTGTTGACGGATGTTTCTGGCATAAATGTCCAAGATGTTTTCAGAAACCAGCTACAAATAAAAAATTCTGGCAGGATAAGATTAACAGCAATGTCAGAAGAGACGGGGAAATTAATTCCGTCCTGAAAGAATCCGGCTGGAAAGTTATGCGTTTCTGGGAGCATGATATAAGAAAGAACGCGGAAAAATGTTGTACGAAGATACTGCATGAGATCCGAAAGATACGGAGTAAATGATGACTATAAAGGTGCTTGATTTATTTGCAGGTGCCGGGGGTTTGGCCTTGGGGCTTGAGTCTGTGAAGGATAATTCCGGCAGGCCGGTTTTTGAACTATACAGGGCGGTTGAGATTGATAAATATGCCTGCGATACCCTGCGCAGTAATTTTGGAAAAGACAGAGTCATAGAAGGGGATCTTTCCAATACCAAAATTTATAAGAAAGTTGTCAGTGACTGCAGGGGAAAGGTTGATATTGTTGCCGGTGGTATTCCCTGCCAGAGTTTTTCGCTCATCGGTCCCCGCTCCGGTTATGGCAAAAATGATGACAGGTTCCGACAGGATAAGCGTGACGATCTCTACAAGGAATTCAGACGGATAGTCAGACAGGTAGAGCCCAAAGTGGTCCTGATAGAAAACGTCAGGGGAATCCTTTCTAAAAAAGATTTCCGCGGTGAGAAAATTATTGATAAATTGCTGGCTGACTTTGAAAGACTTGGATATTGTTTTGATAATGAAACAACCGGACAAAAATATATGGTGCTTAACGCGGTGGAATTCGGGGTGCCTCAGATGCGTGAGCGAGTAATTATTATAGGAATAAATAAAAGCTGGAGGAAAATGGCTGTTCCGCAAATCAGAGCGACACATTATGGCCCTGATTCGGAAAAAAAGACCTCAGACGGTCTGATGCCTTATGTTACCATAGGGGAGGCGATCGGGGATCTGCCTTCCGTGTGTGCCCGTGTAACATGGACGGGATTGTCTGACACTGAAACCAGAAGGCAACGGGAGAAAAACAAAGAGATTAATTATGGTGCAGAAAAACTGCCTTTTTCCAGGGAAACTTTTGAACAGCACCTTAATAAGATTTCGGAATCGGGGGTTAAATTTTTCAGTTTTGTCAGGTCTAACGGTTATCCGTATATCGATGATCATATTGCCCGAAGTCAGCAGATGACCGATCTGCAGCTTTTTGGGAGCATGAAAGAGGGCGAAACCGCCAAAGAGTTTATTACAAGAAAACCAAAGCTGGCCAAAAAACTGATTAAGTATAATATGGAAACATTTGAGGACAAATACCGAAAGCAGCGATGGGATGCGCCATGCACCACTGTTTTTGCTCACCTCGAAAAAGACGGGAACAGATTTATTCATCCCGTTCAGCGAAGAACTTTTACCCCCAGGGAGGCGGCAAGAATACAGTCCTTCCCTGATGACTTTATATTTAAGGGTCCTTTTAGCAGGAAATACAGACAAATCGGCAATGCTGTTCCGCCGCTGATGGCACATCATATAGGTATAGCCGTATATAAAATATTCGGAGGCATAAAGTGAGAAAGATATCAGCTCCTTTTAAACCAAGAGCGAGATTGCTGCTTGAGCTGGGAAACGAGCTCATAAAAGAAGAGGGCATAGCTCTATTTGAGCTTGTAAAAAATTCATACGACGCTGATGCAACGACAGTTACTGTGGCGCTGAAAGATATCGATAAGACTGATAAAGGTGAAATTGTTATATCTGACGATGGATGCGGAATGGACTGGGACACCATAAAAGAGGTGTGGCTGGAGCCGGGCACTGATTACCGCAGGGAACAGGTGCAGAAAGGACAGAAGACCCCCAGATTTCACCGAACACCCATGGGGCAAAAGGGTATTGGCAGATTCGGCGCACATAAACTCGGAAAAAAAATCCTTTTGATAACCAGAAGCGAAAAACAGCAGGAAATAGTTGTTGAGATTGACTGGAGCAGCTTTGAGGAGAAGAAATATCTTGAGGACGTTCCGGTGACGGTCAGAGAACGTACGCCTGAGATGTTTACCGGCAGGAATACAGGAACTTATATAAAAATAACCGGATTATGGAATCCTTGGACGAGGGGCATGGTAAGAAATATTTATCGTGCCATGAATTCCATATGTTCTCCGTTCAATTCCCCCGATTCCTTCAGAACAGTCTTTAGTCTTGAAGACAAAGACAAGGATGATTGGATAGAAGGTCTTATGGGCTGGAAGGAGGCAATAGAATCAAAATTGTTCAGGGCTGCCTGCAGGATCGAAAATGATGAGTTGTCTTATGTCTACGAATTTGTTCCATGGAAAACGATGACGAGGGTTACAGGAAGAAAAGTCAGAATGCCCGGGCAGGAAGGCGGAAAAATTAAATTAACAGATGAAAATAAGGAACAGATTAACCTCGGGAAATACAAGATTGGCAAGATACAGATAGATTTATATATTTACGATCTGGATACCAATCTTCTGGCCCTTGGCATAAATGACAAAAAGGGGCTGAAGGAGTTTCTTAAATTTAACGGTGGTTTAAGGGTTTATCGCGATGGTGTCAGGGTCTATGATTACGGGGAGCCGGGGAATGACTGGCTCGATCTTGGTGTCCGGAGGGTCAACGTTCCGACGCAGAGAATCAGCAATAATATTATGATAGGCGCAGTCTCATTGAGCAGAGATGAAAGCACGGATCTTGTTGAGAAGACCAACCGTGAAGGTTTTGTGGAAAGCAAGGCAGTCCAGGAATTCAGAAAGGCCATTTTATGCGCGCTTACACACATAGAGGCAGAGCGAAACAAGGATAAAAAACGCCTGCGCATAGCATATGCCAAAACAAGTTATAAGGAGCCGGTTGTTGATGCTATAGCTGACCTGCGGGGAAAGATAGAAAAACACGGACTCGCAAAGGAGCTCGGTGGGTATCTGGATAGAATTGAAAATGATTATATTGATGTCCGTGAAAAATTACTTACGTCTGCCGGAGCAGGACTGAGTCTTTCAATAGTGATTCACGAAATGGAAAAGATAATAAAAGAACTTATGCTGACGATCGAGAAAAAGAAAGCCCCCGATAAGGTGAAAAGCCTTACAAAGCGTCTGGCGGAACTTGTAGAGGGATATGCAGTTCTTGTCAGGAAGGGCGGCACGGCAAAGCTTAAGGCAGGCGATCTTATAAGGCAGGCACTTTTCAATGTCAACTACAGGCTGGATGTGCACAAGGTCAGGGTTATTGATGGATGCAACAGTCAGAATGATTTTGTTGTCAAGTGTTCAAAACGGCTCATCCTTGGCGCAATAATGAATATAATTGACAATTCCCTGTACTGGCTGGCTAATAAAAATCCGGCACAAAAAATACTGTATATAACTCCTTCCAGAGAACTTTCAGAGGGACCTGCCATTGTGATAGCAGATAATGGCTCCGGCATAATTGATTCCCTCGAGGATATTACACAGCCGTTTTTTACAAGAAAACCGGACGGGATGGGGCTTGGACTGCATATTACTGATGAAATTATGAAGACGCATAAGGGCTTTCTGAAAATCATTGAAAAAGGCGAAGTAAAATTGCCAAGGGAGATTGATGGGGCGGTTCTCGCTTTGGTATTTCAGGGAGAGAAGAAATGATTAACAGGACAACCGAAGTTGTGGTTATTGATGATGTAAAAGACGAGGTAGAGCCGCTATTAAACCTTTTGAATAAGCAGGGTGTGGGGTTGTGTTATTACAGGGGAAACCTAAGGGATCTGCCGGAAAAACCTATTGTCGGCGTCAGGCTTCTTTTTTTGGATTTTGTACTTGGCACAGATGGACAATCAGACAAGAACAAAATTTCCGCTTTAATGGGCGTGGTCAAAGGTATTGTTGCTAGGGATAATGGCCCCTATGTTATCTTTGCATGGACAAAGCACAATCAGCCACAAGATGATTTGTTTGGCGCCTTTAAAAAGGCAATCATGAACGATAAGGATTTTCCCAAGCCCGTAATTATAATTGATCTTGAAAAGAATAAATGCGTGAATAACCTGCGGTTAATCCGTAAACGCCTGAAAGAGGTTTTTAATGATAAAAACATTCTGGAGGTTCTTTTCCACTGGGAAAGCAATGCCCGTACGGCGCTGAGAGATGTGGTTAAGCTTTTGACAGAAATATCAAGACCGGCAATTACTCAGGATGAATCCTTTGATGATTACTCCTCCAAATGGAATGCAGAACTTGAAAAGCATTTTTGTAAAATTGCCGAAATGACAATGGGCAAAAAGAATATTGGGAAAAACAGAAGAACTTTGATAGCCGCCCAGATTGCGCTCACTTATCCTTTTCATGATTGTCTTGAGAGGCGGGTGTGGACTGATTCAGAGAAGTTCACGAATCTCATTTCAAAAATATATAACCACGCATCCAGGAGTCATACTACAGAAGAAAGAGCATTGTTAAATACAGCTTTTCTGCTTAACTGTCTTGAGCTGGAGAAAAACTTACAGCCCGGCAATGTGTATCTGCTTTCTGATATCTATAAAAATCTTAAATGTAAACAGAAGGCGTGTTATGTTAATAAGGCAAAATTCACCAAGAATACAATAGCCGGGGCATTTTTTAATGGGGACCTGAACACTTATGGCAGGAATAAGGAGCTCCTGAAAGAACTGGTTCCGGTTCTTATCGAAGTAACGCCAGAATGTGATTTCGTGCAGAATAAATGGAAATGCGCCAAATTAATATACGGTGTATTATGGCCCCAAGAACACGAAAACCAGTTGAAATCACCCCAAAAAACAAAAACCCTGTTTATTTCAAGCCCTGTTCTGGTGAATTTGAGAAATAAAAATTATTGTCTGGCATTTAACTCACATTATCTGTTAACTCTGGATTTCTCTGTTTTCAAAAATATTGCTCCGGTTTTTCGTGCAAGGAAAGAATTCCTTGTGGATATACAACATTGGTTTGCATCTCATATTTCAAGACCGGGGAAGAGTGAATTTTAATGGGGAAGCCCAAATTCATTTGAGCCACTTTTCGGAAAAAAGTGGCTGGGATTAATTGAAAGAAGAGGGATTTGATGGTGCATAAGGAATCGGAAACAATCGAATTCAAGAAATCCACTGCGGAGCTTAAGGAAGCGGTTATTTCCGTTGTCGCCATGCTTAATAAGCACGGCCAGGGAGAAGTATATTCCGGTATTAATGATCGCGACGGTAAAGTTTTAGGGATGACCATTGGCCGGATGACAATTAAAGAAGTGACGCAGGCGGTCGTGGATAATACGGGGCCGAAGGTTTATCCTAAAGTAGAGGCGCGTAAGATTGAAGGAAAAGACTGCGTTGTCGTAGAGGCTAAGGGAAATAAGGGGCCTTACTTTGCGTATGGCCGGGCATATCTGCGCGTTGGAGAATCCAACAAAGTTATGAGTCCGCAGGAGATTGAAGAACGGATATTGGAAAAGAGGAAATTCATCTGGGATAAAGAAGTATCTGAAAAGACGCTTGCTGATGTAAACGAAGAAGCAGTTAGGGAATTTATGCGTAAGGCAAAGACAGCCAAACGCGTTGATTTTGAGTTTGTTAACGTGAAAACGACATTGCATAAACTGCACTTGCTGGAAGGAAACCATTTATTACGGGCGGCTGAGGTTTTATTCTGTGATGACAATTCTGTGGAAGTTCAAGCCGCAATCTTTGCCGGGACGGACAAGTTAACGTTTTTGGATATCAAGTCGTTTAAGGGTAACCTCTTTAGCTTGCGCCAGCAAGTTGAGGTCTATGTTAATGGGAATATCAAATGACGTGCTGATTTAAGCGAAAGCCGCCGAAAAGAGATCCCGGAGATTCCGGTACGGGCAATTTCGGAAGCGGTAGGCAATTCTTTATGCCACCGCGATTATTTAAATCCAAAAGGCAACGAGGTGGCAATATTCAAGGATCGTATTGAAATTTACAACCCCGGGCTTTTTCCTAAAGAAGTCAATCCCGAAGATTTCTTTACCGGCCATGAAAAGTTGATTCTGCGTAATCCGCTGATTGCCGAGCCGTTATTTTTAGCCAAATACATTGAGAAGGCCGGTAGCGGGACAGTTGATATGGTTAATAGATGCCAAAAAGCCGGTATACGTAAACCTGAGTTTAAGATAGATGCAGGGTTTTTCATTTTAAGAATCTGGAGAAAACGGGCTAAAAGAGGGCAGCCTGAGTCCAGTGCCAGTCCAGTACTAGTCCAGTACCAGTCGCTGGAAGATCGCATTCTGGGCTTGTTAAAGGCTGATGCGCTATCTGTTTCTTTTATATCCAAGCAATTAGGCCAAAAACGAGTATCCGGCCAGCTTAAGATCGTCTTGAAGAAGCTTATATCAGAATCGTTGGTTGAATTTACTATCCCGGACAAGCCCAATAGCCGTCTACAGAAATATCGTTTGACTAGGCAGGGCGCGGCATATTTAAAGAAACAGAAGAAGAAATAGTGAGCGATTAGCCTAAGGGGATATTTATCGGACAACAGGGTTTGGTATAATAATGGGGCGAAAGAGGCAAGAAAGGGGCGTCAAGGGGGCAAAGAGGGTTAAGCCTTTGGTAGTAGGTGTTCAATCTCGTTTCGACGTTCTTTCTCGGTTTTAAGGCGGGAGATCCGCAAGAGCCTTCCGGAAAAGAAGAAGTATTAAATGGTTCATAAAGAATCGGAAACAACAGAGTTTAAAAAATCCACTGCGGAGCTTAAGGAAGCGGTAATCTCCATCGTCGCTATGCTTAATAAGCATGGCTGGGGAGAGGTTCATAAGCTGTATTCATAATTTGTGATTTTATCCGCTGAAAAAGTGTGCCGCTTATTCCGCTGTCGCTCCGGGGCTTGCAGCACGTCGCTTGCCGCTGCATAAGCAACACACCTATTCAGCTAATCACAAATATACAGCCATTTCACGCCTATCCCGTTTATTGTCCCGCCCCTGTTTTGTTTGTTTTTCTTTATAGCAGGGAAGGTATTTTACCATTAATTCTCACAGAAAATATCTTGACTTATCTACAAGATGTTATACTATACGTGACATAGATAGGCTGTATAGACTATGAATGACGTTCAAAATATAACAAAAGGTCAGTTGGGGAAGAGGGAGGCCGTGTTTCTTGCCAAGGCAGGAACGCACCCGACTTTTACACTTGCCTTTGCGCGAGAGATATTGGGGCACACAAAAGATGACCCGACGCCTCAGTTTCTGGAGAGGCTTCAAAGCAAGGGCTGGATACGACGTATCCGCAGGGGGCGGTTTGCTGTTGTTCCACTTTCTTCAGGCGAAGACCGTTCGCCACAGTTGCATGAGTTTGTGATTGCCATGGAACTCGTGTCTCCGGCAGTAATTTCGTACTGGTCTGCGCTCAACCATCACGGCATGACAGAACAGCTTCCCCGTACGGTCTTTGTCGCCACTGATCATCCGCTGCGCCGGCAACCGGGCGATGTGCTGGGCGTGACCTACAAGATCGTGTCGCTGAGACCGGAAAAGTTTTTCGGTATCGTGAAGGACTGGATAGACGAGAATCACTTCAGCGTCACTGACCGGGAGAAGACAATCATCGACGGGCTGGATCTTCCGCAGTACGTAGGCGGCGTGAATGAAATCGCCAAGGCATTGACCGGTTCATGGAAAGGGCTGGACGAGAAGAAGTTGAGAAAATACGCCGTCAAAATCGGCAACTCCGCTGTTGGCAAACGTCTGGGGTTCATGATGGAGACGTTGGGACTGGGAGATGTTGAAGCTTTACGCACTGCGATACCCCGTGCCCCCGGTTTTTCTCCCCTTGATCCGACCATGCCGAAGCACGGTAAATACAATAGAAGGTGGGGGCTTCTGATAAACGCGGAGATACAGCCATGATTACGACGGCCCAACTGCATCACGTAGCCGAAAAGGAAGGTCTCCGTTTTGATCAGGCCGAAAAGGATTACGTCATCCTCTGGCTGCTGTCGGGATTAGTCCATTCAGGCGCGAAAAAGCATGGCTGGGTCTTCAAAGGCGGTACGTGTCTGCGGCACTGTTATTATGAGGGCTACCGGTTTTCCGAGGACATTGATTTCAGTTGCAGGCCCGGCGGAGATAACCTCGATGCATCTATTCGTCTGCTCGATACGGTTAATGTATGGGTTTTGCAAGAATCGGGTGTTCGCTTGTCCATGCGTGATCCCCTGACGGCGCCGGGCGATTTTCAGATTGAGATACCCGTTGAGTACAACCGGGGCGGGGCAAGACGGCAGGGGTTGCCGCAGGTGAAAGTGCATCTGACCTTTGATGAGCCCATTCTTGATAAAGCGGTTGATCGTTCAGTTACGCCAGTCTATCCCGATCTTTCGCCATTTGGAATTAGGGCCTATTCCCCAAAAGAAATTCTTGCGGAAAAACTGAGATCGCTATTGCAGCAGCAGAAGAAGTGGCCGCGGCCAAGAGATTTGTATGACCTCTGGTATATCCTGTGCAAATCAGGAGAACCTTTTTCTTGGAAAGAACTGAAACCTCTTTTTGATGAGAAATGCCGTGTTCGGAATGTGCAGCCTGATATTGCAGGTTTAACTTCGGACACGCTGCGGGCGTGGAACGAAAACGCATGGCGTGATCGATTGGCGCCAATGCTGCAAGACGTGCCTGATTTTGGCCGAGTGTGGAAGGAATGGGTCAAGACCTTTCACGGATTGGTAAAGAATACAAAATAATAATTTACTACATAAAGACCCGATGCAGAAAGTGACTTCATAATTTATCGCTTTAGCGCATAAGCAACAAATCTCGACTTCAATAAATTATTTTACATAACAAAAACAAAGACTATATTAGTGATTTTTTAAACATCAGTCGCGATGCTTTATATTCTACGCTTCTAAATGATAGCAAACTGGATTATCATGATTTTGAAATAGCAGCATTACTTTTTACGGAGGCGAAAGATCTTTTGAGCTTTATCGAGGCCCGATTAGAGCAGGAGAAAGAAATAAACAAATATTCAGAATATGAAGCCGTTCCTTTCCATGGCATAGAATTCATAAACAAATTTTTAAATACCGATGAGAGTTACTTATTTGCTATTCGGAAAGTCCTTGAATGGCATAAAAAATACGAAGGTATTACGAACTACAGTGTTTCTAAGATATTTGAGCAAGTCATGTCTTTAAGAGATCCTTCTGGGGATTTGTATTTTGACCATGTCAAAGCCGAATTTTATAACGAGAGCGATTTTCCGGGATGCTTGCAATGTTTATTTAGGCTTCCGTTAAATAAGAATAACTTAAACACGTTTAAAGAAATTATTGAGAAGAGCTCAGAAATGAAATGCGAAGATCAAATGGTTAAATTACTAAAGAGCAAAATATATCCTGAAGGTGGTTGGAGTTCTTCTGTAGGACAAGTACCCCCTGCATTTATAGAAAAAAAGGGTGTTTTGAAGAATTGAAGACGACAGCGCCTGCAGGAAAATTAAGAAATGCGCTAGACGAATGTGTGTATGGTGTAGAGCAAACGATCGAGGAACACAAGAAAGAAGAAGAGAATCGTTTCCATTCAAGGTAGTCCATAATGTCATACGAAGCATTAGTCTATAATGTGATGATAGCATCACCTTCAGATGTAAATGAAGAGCGACAGACGATAAGAGAATCCATTTTTGACTGGAACTATAAACATTCAATTACAAATGTATTACCGGTTTATTCATGTTAAAAGTTAATATCGTTTTCTTTGATTTTTTTCGCAGGATTTCCAACAACTATTGAATAGTCATTGACATCTTTGGTAACGGCTGATCCTGCGCCGACAATTGCATGTTTGCCTGTTTTAACTTCAGGCAAAATTACAGCTCCTGTACCGATTAATGAACCTTTTGCAATTGTAACGTTTCCTCCGGTGACAACTCCCGGACCGATAGAAACAAAATTATCAAGATAAAGATGGCGTCCGAGAGATGCGCCCCTGTTGATGAAAACAAAATTTTCTATTTTTGACAAAGATCCGATAACGACCCTTTTGTTGATAAAACAACCTTCTCCGTAATCGAAGTTATAAGGGAGATCGTTATTTCTATCACATCAAAGTTTGTATGGTTGCAGACCTAAGTTCAAGGCTTCAGTTGCGGCAACGAAACAAAATCCACCTGAATACCTGTTTTGCTTATGACAGGACAGGTAACTCTTCCCAATCAATACAAGCTCAGTATTTAATTGACACATCCTAGTATTCTTTTTTATACTTTAAAAGAGATGTAGCTTCCGAGTTAGACGTATTTTAAAAAGAAAAGGTAACAGATGATGAAATGGACAGGAAAAAAAGTCGGTCTTGCCCTGGGTGGAGGCGGTGTCCGGGGATTTTCTCATATCGGTGTCCTTAAAGTACTGGAAGAGGAATGTATTGCTGTAGATCTGATTGTAGGAACAAGTGCCGGAGCTTTGATCGGCGGCGCTTATGCCAGCGGTCAGTCTCTTCGGGAAATTCAGGATAAAATTGATGTTTATCTTGGCAGTTCTGAATTTGATGATTCAACGATCAAGTCAATCGGTCAGACCTTTTTATCGGAAAACAAGAATTTTTTCAGAAAAGCACAAAACCTTGTTATGAAACATTTTTGGTTTGCCCGGGCATTCTATAAACCTTCCATACTCCCTTCCGGCGATTTCCAATCTTTGATTAATTATTTTATTCCGGATATGGATATTCGTGAGACAAAAATTCCTTTCCGTGCGGTATCTACCGATCTTGTTACAGGCAGAAAAATTGTCCTATCCGAAGGTTCGCTTCGTCAGGCAATACTGGCAAGTTCTTCCGTTCCCGGCGCGGTGGAGCCGGTGCGTTATGGAGAATTGATTCTGGCTGATGGCGGCATTACAAGTGTAGTCCCCGTATATGCAGCGCGTGAAGCGGGCGCCGATATTGTCATTGCCGTGACAGTAGATCGTGAAGAGCCCGCGTTCATTAATATTGAAACGGGAAAGGATGTTTTGTATCGGGCTGGAGAAATTACAAGCAGCGCTCTTCAGGTCAGAGAACTGGAAAGCGCGGATGTTATTATACGTCCACAGGTCGGAAATCTCCACTGGATGGATTTCACCAGGATAGGTGAATTGGTTAAGATTGGAGAAAAAGCTGTCAGAGAGTCTTTGAAAGAAATACACGCATCCCTTCCGCTTTATCGGCGACTTACCCGTCTTGGACGACGTTTTATAAAAAAATAATAAAAGTAATTTCTGTGAAAGTTTGTATCGTAACTAATCGATTTCCCATGGCCTGTAGCGGATATTGTTCTGCAACATTGCGGGTGTTACGATGGATCCGGATTTCCCCAAGGGCTTAAGAAGAATGATATTCTTATCGAGGCCAGGATTCTGGCAGTTGTCCACGCCCTTGAAGATTTGACTTCTCACAGGTCGTTTCGGAATGCTTTTTCCATGAATCATGCTCTTGATGAAATAAAATTCTATCGTGAATCAAAGTATGATCCCAATGTAGCGGACATAAACGTCAGGCTTTTCAAGGATAAATGATTTAGGTCGGAGAACTGACTTAAAGTATGGATTTGAATCGAAGCAATGTTTTTATTGAAAGTCAAAGCCTCTCTTCTGAAAATTATTTTAGTCCTAAAAGTGAAAAATCACAAATAATTATATAAACTTAAACAATTGCAAAAAATTCTTGCTTTCTGTCATGGTTTGATATAAAAGTCTCACCTACTAATTTTTTAAGACTCCTTGCCTGTCAAATCAGGCTTTAGAGCCGAAAGGAGAAAATTTTGCAAAGGTACGAAGTTATAGCTATAGTTTTAGCCAACCTCAGTGACGAAGACATTACCTCTATAATTGAACGCAGTCAAAAAATCATTACCGACCGCAAAGGTGTCATTGCCAAAATCGACAAATGGGGGAAAAGACATCTTGCCTATGAAATCAAAAAACAAAAAGACGGTTATTATTTTCTAATTGATTTTGCCGGTGACGGAGCCATCGTTACGGAAATCGAAAGAAATTATAAAATTGATGATCGTATCTTGAAGTTCATGACGGTAAAAAAAGAAGGCGCCGCCACCTCCGAAGGTATTGAACAGGAAATTGCCGCAGCGGAGGCAAAACGCACCCAGGCTAAGGCGGAAAGTGAAGCGCCGGCGGAAATTAAAGTAATCCAACAGGCAGATAAAGTCTCTGGAGAAGTAAAACCCGTATCCAAAAAGACTTATAACAAAGAAGAAATTTCAGCTAAGGGGGAATAAGCAATGTCAATACCTAATGAAGATAAAACAAGTCGATATCCCCAGAAAAAGTTTTTTCATAAAAAGAAATTCTGCCGCTTTTGCTCGGATTCCAACGTGAAAATTGATTATAAAAATCCCATGATTCTGAATAATTTTATAACAGAACGGGGCAAGATTATGCCGCGCAGAATCACCGGTAATTGTGCCGGCCATCAGAGGGAATTGGCGCTGGCAATAAAACGTGCCCGAATGATTGCCATTATGCCTTTTGTTTCCGGTGAAGGGAGATAGAATTTTTGTTCTCATCTTTTCCCGAAGAAAAAATGTCTGCCGGCTTTTAATTTTTAGAATTATGTAAGTTTGAGTTAGATCTAATCAATCCTGCATAGATTATCGATAAGATAAGGTAACGCCTGTTTATATGGCGTTACCTTATTTTCAAAGTAAATTCTTGGGTTAAATTACCGGCAAGTATTTTCGTCCGGCAGTAATTTACGTGAAAAATATATTCAAATAGAAAATTTTGATGTTAATGGGTTATGATCCTTGGAAAAATTCAGAATGACCTTTTTCGATATTCCTTTTTTAAAGCTTTTGTCAGTTATTACTGCTTTTGTTTTTGCAACAGCTTTTATTCCTTTCATCGGCGCTGTCTTTCTCGTCTTGCTGCCTATGATTTTATTTTTTAATGGCACAGTTAATGGATATTTTAAGACTGCCGTCGCTTTTTTAATTTCTTTCTTGCTGCTGTTTTCTCTGTCAGCTTTATTGCGCATGGATTTACCCACTGTTGCCGTTTTTACCATGGGCATGACCGGCTTATTAGTCGCTCAAATTACCGCACGCAACGGTTCGATTGAGAAAATAATTCTTTATCCGTCTCTTTTTATTGTTGCTGCAATTTGCGTCTATTTCATTTACGGCGGTTCGGTTCTTTCTGTAAGTCCCTGGCAAATGGTGGAAAAATATGTAGCCGCAGCAGTTGAAGAAAATATAAAGCTTTACAGTCAATTGCCTTTTAAAGCAGAGGATATTAATTTTTTTAAAGATAATAAGCAAAATATAATAAATGGCTTAACCGATATATTTCCGGCAATGGTTGTCATAACGGCCACATTAGTTGTTTGGGCAAATTTCCTTTTGGGTAAACGAATTTTGGGTAAGGCCGGCATAACATGGCCAAAACTAAACGAATTGGCTCGCTGGAAGGCTCCGGAATTTATTGTCTGGATTTTTATCATTTCCGGCGGCCTTTTCCTGATACAAAGTAAAGAGATAACCTTTTACAGCTCAAACATTTTTCTTGTAACCTGTCTTGTATATTTACTGCAAGGTCTTGCTATCGTTAGTTTCTTTTTTCAAAGCAAAAAAGTACCTTCTTTTTTACGTTATCTTTTTTATTTTTTAATTGCAGTGCAACAATTTCTTATGATACCTATAGTAGCGCTGGGCTTATTCGATATATGGGTTGATTTTAGAAGATATTTTTATAAAGATCAGACAACTACTTGATATTAACGAGACTCTGATTCCGACAGCGAATACCCTAAAGGGCGCTATAGACGCATCGGAATTGGAAGTTATCCCGCATAAGCGGGGCTCATCACTTTTCTCGCATTACGGAGGGTTTTCATGAAAGTAATTTTGAAGCAAAGCGTGCCTTCTCTGGGTAAAGCGGGGGCTTTAATTAAAGTTAATGACGGTTATGCCCGCAATTATTTGATTCCGAAAGGTTTGGCTATCGAAGCTAATGAAAAGAACATCAAGCTTTTTGAACATGAAAAAGCAAATATCCTGAAGAAGGCAGCCAAAGAACACAAATCCGCCCAGGATCTGGCCGATGCTTTATCTGATGTAACAATAACAATAGCCCGTAAAGTCGGCGACCAGGATAAAATATTCGGTTCGGTGACAATCAAGGATATAGAATCGGCGCTTAAAGAAAAAGGCTACGACGTTAACCGGAAAATGATTGTTCATGAACATGGTGAACATATAAAATCGGTGGGTGAATTCAAAATAAAAATTAAATTGGCAGCCGATATTGAAACCGAAGTCAAATTAATCGTTACCGGCGAACAATAATGAGAGAAATCGATCCGTCTTCATATAAGGTTCCGCCGCAAAATATCGAGGCCGAGCAATCCATCCTCGGCAGTATTTTGCTGGAAAACAGCGCCATCAACGCTGTGCAGGAAATCCTGTCTCCGGGCGATTTTTACAGTGAAGCCCACAAGAAAATTTTCAACGCCATTGTTGAGCTTTCCGAAAAAAACGAGCCTATTGATCTCATTACTTTAAGCAATGCCCTGAAAGATAAAAACCTCCTGAATGCAATAGGAGGCGCAACGTATCTGGCTTCTCTGGTCGATAACATTCCATCCGCGGCCAATGTTGCCAATTACTCCATGATTGTTAAAGAAAAAGCAATCCTGCGCGGATTAATCGGTTCGGCAACGGAGATTATCGAAAGTTGCTTTGAAACAGGATCCGATGTTGATCAGGTTCTGGATAAAGCTGAACACAGGATTTTTGAAATTTCCGAGAATAAAGTACGCACGTCTTTTTTCCCGATCAGAGACATTGTTAAGGACAGTTTCCGGTCGATAGAGGATCTTTATTCCCGCAAAGAACTTATTACAGGAGTGCCTACGGGTTTTGAAAAAATTGATGATTTGACTGCCGGCTTGCAGAGATCGGAGTTGATAATTATCGCCGGACGTCCCAGTATGGGCAAAACTGCGTTTGCCCTGAATATAGCGCTGAATGCGGCAATGAAAGAGCAGATACCTGTCGCCGTATTTTCACTGGAAATGTCCAAGGAACAGCTTGCTTTCCGTCTGCTTTCTTCCGAAGCCAAGGTTGATGCGCAACGTTTGCGAAAAGGTTTTCTGGGAGAAACAGACTGGCCGAAATTAACGACTGCTGCCGGCCGGCTCTCCGAAGCGCCACTTTTCATTGACGATACCCCGGCCATTACCGTTTTGGAGATGAAGGCCAAGTCACGCAGGCTGAAAGCCGATACGGGGTTGGGCTTGATCGTCGTGGACTACATTCAGCTGATGCGTTCCGGCAGTTACCGCGAATCCCGCGAGCAGGAAATATCTGAAATCAGCCGTTCATTAAAGGCGCTGGCTAAAGAACTGAAAGTGCCTGTTGTTGCTCTCTCGCAGCTCAACCGTAAAGTGGAAGATCGTACTAATCGCCGTCCGCAAATGGCGGATTTACGGGAATCCGGAGCCATCGAACAGGACGCCGACGTTATCGCATTTATCTACCGTGATGAGGTTTACGACAGATCGGAAGATAATATTAATAAAGGAATCGCGGAAATAATCATCGCCAAACAGAGAAACGGCCCCACCGATACCGTTAAACTTGCTTTCGTGGATAAATATACCAGTTTCGAAAATCTTGTCCGGATGGATACTCCTGAAAATTAGAACTGTCTATTGTGAAATTCATCTGGGCAAAACTTAGCGCAGCACAAATGGATATTAATAAATTAGCTTAACAATGTACCACAAATGGTACATTAAGGAATTATGAAAATTAACGCTCTATTGTCTGTTAAATTTTTCAAGACAGAATCCGGAAGCGAACCTGTCAGGGATTGGCTACTCGAAAATTTAACGACAGAAGAAAGGAAGATCGTTGGCAGAGACATTAAAATCATACAAATGAGTTGGCCGAGAGGTATGCCTTTAGTAAAAGGCAATGGGCAACGGTTTATGGGAAGTGCGGTCTAATTTAGAAAATAAATTGGCACGAGTATTCTTTACATTTCACAATAACGAAATAATTTTGTTGCATGGCTTTGTTAAGAAATCTCAAAAGACTTTAAAAAAAGATTTAGAATTAGCAAAACAAAGAAAGTCATTGTTCAAAAAGGGGTGAATTATGAAACACAAAAACATCGGAAGCAATTTTGATGATTTTCTTCAGGATGAGGGTATTTTGGCGGAAGTTGAAACATGTGCCATTAAAGAGATTGTTGCAAGTCAAATAGCGCAACTTATGCTCAATAAAAAAATATCAAAGACAGAGATGTCCAGAAGAATGGGAACAAGCCGGTCAGCGCTGGATAGGCTATTGGATCCTAAAAATTCATCTGTTTCTTTAAAGACATTAGATAAGGCTGCACTTTCTCTTGGCAGACGATTAAATATTCAGTTAGTGAAATTATAAGTAATGTTATTGCTGTCCAAAATATCCTGAAACGGGTATGATGGCCCTTTGAATTATAGAATAATGAGTTAAGCACAGACTTGACCTCATGTACTACCGGGGGTTGCTGTTTAAAAAGCGCTAACAATATTTATACAGTCCGTATAAATCGGTTTAAGTTTATCTTTATTCAACACTTCGGCGCATTCTCTGGATTTTTTTCTTCCAGAAAGCGCTTGTGGGCTTCAATATTATTCTTGTACTCAAGTTGAACTGCTTTAATATCCGTAGAACATTGCCTTTCAATATCGACAATCCGGGTGATTACCTCATCCATACTTAACCCCTGTCTGATGAATAATTGTTGAAAATATTTCTTACGTACAGTTCCGAACCATTAATAGAATTTAGAAGCCGATAGAGTGTGCTTTTGTATTTCTGTGACTGGGAAATGAATTTTTATTTAATAATATTATAGGTATTGTAACATTGTATGTCAATGAAATATTGGCTGTAATATTTCAGATGCAGAAAGTGTTTATTTGCTAATAGCTCTTTTATCGAAAAAAGATGATCTCAGACTGCCCGTGTAAAGTTCGTATTCAAGAAGACGGCATTCAATATCGCCGTTATAGAAGATAATGCGTCGTTTGGTTCTCAGCCCTATCTTTTTTATTAGTTCTAAATTGCCTGTAAAGATGTATCCATAATATCCTCCCCCGATTTTTTTGAAGAAATCGCCAATGCCCTGATAAGTAGACTCCAGTTTTTGAAGCTCACCAGCATTAATTCTGACGCCTTGATCGTCTTTGTCCGGTGATTTGCGCAAGATAATTTTACGACCCTGCGCGTATATCTTGCGTTCTTTGCTAAAATATTTTATCTGTGGATTTATATTCGTAGCTTTCATGCGTTCGCCGTAAGGCGGATTTAAAATAATTATTCCACCGTCTTTTGGGATAAAAGTTTTTTCATAATGACAGACATTAAATTCGATCAAATGATCAACTCCGGCGGTTTGTGCGTTATTCCGGGCAGCGGCCACGGCCGCTTTATCGATATCGGCGGCGATAATTTTTACCGGCAATTTTTTCAAGATTTTCTCCCGGGCTTTCTTGCGCAGCGCCTGCCAATGATCTTCAGGAAATTCTTTGATAAACATAAATCCGTAATTATTCCGCAAGAAACCGGGTGCCCGGTTTAAAGCGATAAACGCGGCCTCAATAGCCAGAGTGCCGCTACCACACATGGGATTGATAAAGTTTCTCTCGCCTTTCCAGCCGGTGGCCAGAATCACCGCCGCTGCCAGTGTTTCCTGCATGGGTGCCCCGAGAGGAATTTTGCGATATCCGCGTAAAGCCAGCCGTTCTCCGGAAGTATCGAGATAAACATCAGCATGGTTGTTTTTCCAGTAAACGTTGATAACGGCTTTGTCTTTATCCGGACCGGAATCAGGTCGCCTGCCGCATTTATCACGCATTCTATCTGCAATGGCATCCTTAACCCGGACATTGACAAAGCGGGAATCGGTAATCAGCTGGTTATCGGAAATTGAAGTCACGCAAACATAGGCTGCCTTTCCCGAATCATGAAGAAGAGTTTCCCATGGAATAGAATAGATTTTCTTGTAGAGGATTTCCGGCGTATCAGCTATTAATCTTTCCAGTTGGTAAAGAACTCGCTGGGCAGTCCGCAGTTGCAAATTTAGAATCATTGTGTCCTGAAGAGTTCCTTCGGTTAGAATTGCCGTATCCCATTCGGTTCTGACAGGGAAATCCAACGCCGTTATCTCTTCTTTTAAATAAGGAGAGACGCCTTTGGGACAGGTAACAAGTATCTTACTTTTCCTTTTCCAGATTAACATATCACTTTTTTAACACAGCATCCTTCTTTTTCAAGAAAGAATGTATTCGAGAGTTACTTCTTTGTCAGGATACAATGTTTTTTATTCTATATTCATATTTTTTTTGAACATTTCAATAAAAGGACCATCTTCCCGCCAGACCCGGCATGTGTTGAGAAGAAAGGCGAAAATCAATTTTGCGCGTTCGGGATCATACACTGTGCGTTTCCTTGATCGATGTGCGGCGAATCCCTGAATGGCAGCAGGAGCCATTGTCTGAATAAGCTCTACAAGATGAGCACAGCCTTTTTTGCCTCCGGCTATTTTTTTTACTTTTGCCGTAAAGCCTTTGGTAATAGTCAGACCTTTTATAGGCGTCAGACAGTCGATTGTTTCCCGGCATGCCTCCCGGGGAACAGATGGCATTTCAACATCAACATCTTCGATCATCAGATTTGTACAATTGACCAGAAGCTTTATTATCAAATGATGAATTACGCCGCTGAAGAACTTTTCGCCGGTAAACGAATAAGATTCCTGAAAGCGATCATCTTTGAGAGATCCTTCTATAATTATTCTTTGATCATCATAGGCATATGTTGTTACTTCTATACCTCTTGTGTGCAGTTTTTTCCCTTTTGATTCCCATATGGATTGCATTTTATTTTGATACTCCTCTAAGTATTTTACCAATTCAGTATGCTTGCTTTTTTCATCAGCTATCATGTTCTCGGCAATGATACAATACTTCAAGCTTTTGCTTTTACACAGTTCTAAAAATCAGTCAAATATAGAGTTCGAAATAAGCAGTCATTAGTTTAATAGATTTTTTTTATGACTTTTATAATTCTTCAGCGGGTTATTAGGAAATCTGATATAATTTAAAAATGAAAGATAAAGTTTATTTCATCGTCATTCCGGTGAATATGTTCCCAACTGAAATCGGTGAGATGCTGGATTTTATTATTGCCGTGGCTGTATGATCCTTGCAGTTTATTACTTGTATAACTCCATTCGGAACTTCGTGAGCAGCTACTGCTATAGTTTTGAACATATCTCCCGCTTTGATTCCGTCTTTGCATCCCTTGTCGATGTAAATGATGTCTGACATAGCTTGAAGCGCCATGTTATTACCGGTGGCAATAACAGTGCCATTTATTTCTGGAGTGCGAAAATGTCTTTCGGTCATTGGAGTCTCTATATCGTAATAGAAATCGAGGCGATCACCTGCGTCAATTTCGCTAAATGATTTCGTAATCTTTGCTATCGTTTCACTTTTTTTAACTTTTATGACTTCAACTACTCCTTTATTTATAATGACGTATCCCATTTTTCTTCTTGTGACAGGATGCTTAATCGATTTAGAAGAATTTATTACGTAAAACTTATCCCCAGCCTTGGTTGGATGATCCATTTCAAGATAAACAATATCTCCGTTACCAGAGACTATTTGTCTTGAAGAAAGTTCATCAATCTGACCTACTTGGGGGATTGTGTAAGCTATGTATCCGCTTGCCATGAGCAGATTTTTGTTGATTATGGACTGTTTAGCAGTTTTTTTCTTTGCTTCTTCTTTGGGGAGGGGCATTCGCCCCCCTTCGAAGGGTTCTTGAGAAGAAACTGTCTGTTCTTGAGCAGCCGTTGTTTGACCTTCAAATACAAATGTTTCTCCGGGAGATGCAGTCGCAGCAGTTGAAGTGTCTTCCTCTTCCTTAGGAATTTCTTTTTTAATCATATAGAGAGGAATCTTGATAATCTGATTGGGATAGATCAAATCAGGATTTACTATCCATGAATTTTCTTTCCAGATCTCCGGCCAAAGGAAGGGATCTTTCAAATCTCTCTCGGAAATATCCCACAATGTGTCTCCCTTTATTATTTTATATTTTTTTATTTCATCTGTTTGTGCAAAAGTGATCAAGGGTAAAAGCAGAAAAAATATGAGTGCATATCTCATTATTCTTGTTTTTGGCATGCTTGTTCTCCTTTTTTAATCTTTGCCGTGCTTTAAAAATAACCGAGATGAACAAAACTGTCAAGAATAAAGCTGAATAAAGCTGAATGGATTTGTTTTTTCAATACCGAATTCCTTGAGGCAATTGTAAAACCACATGGCATCATGAGTCATCCAATTCTTATTCATGATTTCCTTTAATTCATTTTTGCTGAGTTCATTGAAGTCTCTGATCATAATCTACTCCTTTCTTTTTTCGATACCGCAAGATTGCGGCTGATATTTTATTTTCCTGCAGATATCTTCTCAGTATTCCGATAGAAGCATCATGAATGGCAAAAATTGTTCGGTCGATATATTCGGTCGTAACTTTTCCAAACTGTTTTTTAGTGAAAGCGACTATGCCTTCCCGTAATTCGTCAAATAAGCGCTGTGCACGTTTTTGCAGATCTTTGGGCCAGTCTTCCGGAAGTGAGATCATCAACCCTGTATAAAAGCATTACGCGTGCTTCGTTTGGATGATTACGGGCCCATACAGAAAAGTGTAGCCTTTCTTCCGTCCGTCTGAAGAATTTTCAGCCATTGATTTTGATAAGATTCGATAATATTCAGCCATAACTTGGCGACAAGTGCATTACGGGAAGGAAATCTATGATAAACTGAACCGATGGGTGCGGTCATTCGTGTGGATAGTCCTGCAATTGTCAGCGCACCAAGGCCTTCTTCGGCAATTATTTTTATCGCCGAATCAATGAATTCCTCGGTTTTAAAATAAGCTTTGCGTTCCATCTGAATTTAAAATGGAATATAAATTCTAATATGTCAAGAAAAACTGGAATTCCAGCTGGCATATTACCGTTAAAATAATTTAATGCTTTGTATCTTCCGTCTGTTTTTCAATGCTTTATAAACGATATAACCACAGGAAACGTCCTGGATTGCCAGTCCGGTTGCATCAAAAAGAGTTATTTCTCCGGCGGATATCCTTCCTTGCTTTTTCCCTGCGATGATGTCTCCCAGCAGCGCGTAAATGTTTCTTTTGGTCATTTGTTTGCGGCTTATGGGAACATTAATTTCGCCACTATGAGATGCTTGTGTCCGATCGTCAACCACTATTTTTGCCTGTTTTAATATTTTGGGATTGATTTCCTGTTTCCCCGGTGCATCTGCTCCTATGGCATTGATGTGTGTTCCCGGAGAAACACAATTCACCAGAGGTGCACGTGATGGAGTTGTGGTAATGACAATATCAGAATTCATTGTTACATCGTCCATGCAGGAAGAAACTATGGCTTCAATTCCGTAGGTTGTTTGCGCCCACTTTTTGAATTCCTGAACGCATTTTTTGTCATTGGGAACCTGCCATATTTTAATTTTCCGGATATTACGAATTTCCAGTAAGCATGACAATTGAGTCTGTGCCTGAGAGCCGCAACCGACAAATCCCGCAATTTTCGAGTCTTCGCGGCTAAGATATTTTGCCGCTATAGCCCCGGCGGCACCTGTCCGGATACAAGTCAGATAAGTGCCATCCATGACAGCCAGTGGAAATCCAGTCTGCGGGTCGTTAAGAATGATAACGGCCATAACAGCCGGCAAATGTCTTCCTGCGTTTTGAGGATGAACATTGACGCATTTGACACCAGCGATATCAAATCCTTCCCCACAGATGTAAGCCGGCATGGAACGCAGATCGCCTTTCGGGAAATATAAATAACTTTTTGCCGGCATGGTTGCGTATCCTAGACTGTATGCCCTGAAAGCCTTTTCAACCGTTTCATTGGCTATAACAGGTGTTAGAATTCTTTCAATATTATGCCTTGTCAGAATAAGTGTTTTCATTAGCTGTCTTATACTCCTCATGGATATATAGTGTAAAAGTTATCCACTTGCATTTACTATATTCATAAATAAGACACAAAAAATCTATATCGTAGCGGTAATGTGTTCCAATAATCCGGCTTTTATTAGATCGTTTAGTCTATTTTGCTGGATGCTGTTTTCTCGCGTATGAAATATAGGGAAGTTCCATTTAAGTGTCAATTATTTTTCCAATATCTGAACATTTTCTGGTGAACATTTCAACTTGACAATTGTTTTTTTTGGTAGTAACATTAAACAACTTGTTTCATAATTTTGTTGCAAACAAAAGGAGCTAGCCATGAATAACAAAGAAATGGTAAAACAAGCAATTGATTTTCACAAAAAGTCGTTTGAAAACTGCTTTTCCATGATGGTTACTATTCAGGGGCAGGCCGAGAAACTTATGAAGACTTTTGTTGATCAGGCTCCCGGAATAAGTGATGAAGGCAGAAAGGTAATGAATCAATGGAAAGATGCATGCAAAAAAGGTATCGACGATTTTAAAAAGGCCATAGATGAGGGATATGCCAGAATCGAGGCATTTTTTGAAAACGATACAATGGCCAAGTTACAGGATCAGGCCGAAAATATGTTCAACTCCTATTTAAATCAGGCAAACTGGTTGCCCCCGGATTTTAAAAAGACGGTGGATGATTTGACTTCTACCTATAAGAAAAGTTGCGACGAATTTAAAAAGTATGTGGATGAGAATATCCGGCGCATGGTAAATTTCCCTTCCGCTAATACTAAATCGCAGACAGGAACAAAAAAGCAGAAATAAGATTCGGCGATTCTAATAATAGACTTCAGGCAACTTAAACTAAGGAGGATTTGTCATGGAGAGTAAATGTGCAAATTGCAGCATGAAATCGCGTTATGATAAAAATCCGAATTCCATAATCAGCAAAATCTGGAAGTGGCACCTTAGCTGGTGTCCGGGATGGAAGTCATATTTAAAATCTCTGCCTGATATTGAGAAAAAAGAAGTAATCCAAAAATATAGCTAATTGTTATTCTTATACACGCAGGCGAAGTATTTTCTGTTATATACAGAACGACGTAATTATTTGCGCATCCGGTCACCCTTCGACAAGCTTAGGGTGACCGGTCATGGTGAGCCTGTCGAACCATGTACCGGGTGTTTTCTCTTGACAATGATAGTCATGCGCAATTATTTATGACGTTGTATATAAGTAATATCCGATACCGAAAATAAGCACCACACCCCACCAGAATAAATACATGCTGTGAGCATAATAGTTTCCCAGTAACAGTGACTGATCCATATCCGTTCCGAAAGTAAGCTTAATGCTGAATTCTGGAAAAAATTGTAAAAAATTAGGGATAAGATCTTCCTGCAAAATTGCATTTGTTTATTTTCCTGTGTATTCGGGATTAAAATTTGCTATTACTACCTCGCGTGTTTTATTGATTAGTTCCTGAACGTTATCATTGCTGTAATTGCCGGTATCGATAGGGTCTCCGATTACTATTTGAATCTTTCCCGGTTTTAATATAAAATTTTTTTTGGGCATTACACGGCGGCTTCCATTTACTGTAACGGGAAGGATGGGAAGTTTCCGCTGCACGGCTGCGACGAATCCTCCCTTTTTAAATTCGTGAATCTTTCCGTCCGGCGATCTTGTTCCTTCGGCAAACACCATCACACTCGCACCTTTGGGTAGACGGTCAAAACCTTTATTGATGCTGTCAATTGCGCTGGCTGTATTGGAACGGTCGATAAAAATGTTTCGTGAAGCATACAAACAGTATCCGAAAATCGGAACTTTGAGAAGCTCCTTTTTAATAATCCAGCGGAATTGAATACCCAGCGTAGTAACCAGTGCGATGATGTCGTATAAAGACTGGTGGTTGGAAATAATAATATATGATGTTCCTTTCTGAATCTTATCTTTGTTTTTTATTTCAGTGCGGACGAAGGATACAGCAAGCATAATATAAGCCCAGATTTTCGACAGGGAAAACGCCAGATTACCGGTTCGGCTTAGCAGTCCTGCCGGTATGATGACGATACACAGGATAACAGTTGCAAGCGCCGCCCAAAAGCCAAGCCATATAACACATATAGCCTTGTATATTGATTTCATAGTACAATCTCCTTTACAGATACTTGTGAAGAAAATTTGTTGACATAAAAAATCATCCGCATTATATTCACGCTGCCTTAATGCTGGTTTTTGAAAAAACAACTGCATGGCTGCGTTTCTTATATTTCCTGCTGGGGAATCGTTCAATGGTAGGACACCGGACTCTGACTCCGTGAATCAAGGTTCGAATCCTTGTTCCCCAGCCAAATAAAAACAAGGGGTTAGGCAATTTCAGCTTAGCCCTCTTTTTTTGGCAAGGTCATTTTGTCCCGCCATAGTCCCGCTTTTTTGTTTTCTTCTAAAGAAACAGGCGCCGGTTTTTACACCAAAATAGACAAAAAGGGGACCCGGGTAAGAAAAACGGGCACAATCCGGGCACACACGTCGGCAAAGCAAGGATTGACGGGCAATAGCAGGGGCGCGGTGGATATGCAAACCTTTGCTCCTTCCTGTTTTTTGATGGTAAGGGCGTCTCTCATAATGCCGGCGGTTACCAATGGGAATGTCCTCGTCATGCTCGAGGGCGTAAGCTTTTTGAACAGCCCCTTTGTTCTTTTCCAGTAACTATTCAGCCTGTCGAATCATGCCAATAAAGCAGAACATTGTCAAGTGTCCCTGCATGCCGGAATAAAAGGATTCCCCTCGAAGGCAGCTTGAATGGTGTCGATGACAGAAGTGAACCGGGCGCTAAATTATTGAAAATAAAAATGAAAAAATGTAAAATAACATAAAGAAAAGAGGCGGCTTTTTACAAGATCACGTTTTGTCATTTTTTATCTCAATGCGTGACATTTTGTAGTATACTGGTCATAATTTGGTCACAATATTTTGAACCGCGCTGTAGACAAACAGCGAATACTTTTCGGCTTAAAGAAAGGGGGTCATTATGAGTAGCCTATCGCAAGTGGCGCTTATCGCCTCTGTGCTTATAACCTCAATCCTGCCACTAAAAGTTTTTGCGCTTACTTCTTCCCAAGTCTTTGACAAGGTCAAGGATTCAATTGTTGTGGTGAAAAGTCTGGATGCAAAGGGCAACATGATCGGATTCGGGAGCGGGGTGCTGATTTCGCCCAACAGGATCGCCACTAACTGTCATATCGTCAAGGATGGCGCTTCCTGCCAGGCAGGCAGGAGAAACCAGTTTGTTTCTGCAACCCTGTATGCGGAAGACAGGGATAAGGATATCTGCATCCTTGATGCCGGGGGAATAGCGGGAAAACCCGTGGAGCTCGGTAAGTCGACCGGGCTCAAGGTGGGGGAAGCAGTTTACGCCGTTGGCGCGCCGCAGGGCCTGGAACTTTCGCTCTCCGATGGTATTGTCGCGCAACTCCGGAGCGGGCCGCCGCCTCTTATTCAGACTACAACCGCAATATCTCCAGGATCGAGCGGCGGTGGACTATTCGATAGTGAGGGCCGGCTGGTCGGTTTAACGACACTCTATCTGGAAGGTGGACAAAGTTTGAATTTTGCCGTGCCTGTAGAGTGGATCCCCGAGGTAAAGCCGGGCCAAAAGCTGGATATCGACAAAGACGGGCGGGAGGCGTGGGTGAAGCGCGCTGCTGCCTTAGAACGTGCTCAAAACTGGAAGGAGATGCTTGATTGGTGTCAGAAGTGGACAAAGAGCCTTCCAGAGGATGCCGATGCCTGGGCCTTCCTCGGGGACGCTTACGCTCATCTCGAACGCTACAATGACGCTATAGACGCCTACCGTCAGGCCCTGCGGATCAATTCGGAGGATGCCGAAGCTTGGTGCAGCCTCGGGCTAATTTACAGCGATCTCAAGCGTTACAATGACGCTATAGACGCCTACCGTCAGGTTTTGCGCATCAATCCAGAGGATGCCGATGTCTGGGTTACCCTCGGGCTAACTTACTCCCTTTCTGGTAAACGTTACACTGATGCCATCAACGCCTACCGTCAGGCCCTGCGGATCAATCCGGAGGATGCCCATGCCTGGAGCGTCCTCGGGGTCGCTTATGGCAACCTCAAACGCTACAATGACGCGATTGACGCCTGCCGACAGGCCCTGCGGATCAACCCGGAGGATGCCGATGTCTGGTGCTACCTCGGGATCGCTTACGACCTTTCCGGTGACCGAACAGCAGCGCTTGGCGTCGTCAAGCAACTACGACGTGTTGATCCTGCGAAAGCCGACTCGCTTTTTGATCTTATCATGCCACGCTGACAAAGGAATGTGGCAAGGTTAGAAACAGAAAATGAACTGATGGGGCTCGATCGACGGATCGAAAGCCGGACATATCCCACCGGCTGCTTAAGTATGAAACCTCTTAGGACTATTACGAGCGATAGGCAATATAGGCAATGATTAAGAGTCCAACCCAAAGGGAAAACGCAGACAGAACAAACGAACATCACGAGGATATTGAGAATGCTAAGCTCATTATTGAAAATTTCATAAGTAAGAATGCGGATTGTCTTTCAAGCCAAGATAGTTTTTTGAGAGAAAAATACCCATTGCCGGATATTGTTCCGCCATGCGAAAATTTGTCCGGCGTAAGCTTATGTAACCTATACGCCTTTTTATGCACAACTTTTACAACATCAAGGCTTTTCTACTTTTTTCAAAGCTATCCTTACGATCGGCGTGTAACACAGTATGACACTCGAAACAATTATAACCCCATAATAGTCACTCGCCTCTCCCAGCCATTCCGGCTTGTATGTTTCCTCCCAAGTCCAAAAATAAAACCAAATCCCAAAGAACAGTGAAAGCCCAACCCTCTTAAACAGATCTTTAAATAGACTTAAGTATGATACGCCTATCGCAGGAAGAACAAGCGTCAAAAACTGACATAGGTCAGGAAAAGACATAAGCACTACGCTAAGAATACAAAACACTGCAATAAAAGAAATCCAACGTAACCAAACATCATATCTTTCCATATCAAACCTCCACTTTCCTTGCTAACTCTCATAATTGCCCTCTCCTTGCAATTTCCGCTTTTAGACCCCTTTTCTGTAATAAAAAAGGCCAGACGCCCATGGTAACTGAAGTCCGGCTTCTCCATCGCCTGTCTCAAGTGTTCAATCCTTAGGCTGCTTGGCGCTTCTTTCGGCTTCTCATCATCGCCGCGTGCCGCCTCCGCCTTTCTCTCAGCTCAGGATCCTCCTGCGCGAGTTTATCGAATTTGTCCATGAATGTTTCAATTTCAGAGACGAACGCAAAAGGTCGGCCTACCGGGCTGATGCGAACAGGCAGGTGATGATTGTCATACCATCGGCGTGCCGTGCTCCGTGATCGTCCGATGCACTGCCCGATCGCCCTCCATCCCTGAACTATCCTCAGGTCGTTTTGAAACGCCTTATCTTGAAGCAAATCCTTTTTACCCATATCAATGCCGCTTTAATGCCATCCTGATAGCAAAGAACTTAGCCGGAGTCTATGTGCCTAGCTTTTTCTGGCCTGCTTTTTTTGAGCTTCTTGGGCCTCTCGCAATATTGCCAAGACCCTTGCCGCTCTTTCAACAGGATCATACTCAGTCGGAGTTAAATTTTGAAGGCCGGTTATTTCAGATTTAACCGGGGCCCGGTCGCCATACAGATCAATCACGGTCCGGATAGCCTGTAACTGGACGCTATTGTCCGGGACATCGCTTTTAGTGGCCTCACACAACGCTTTGAGCTTCTTCAAATAGTACGGACGAGACAGGCCGGCGGCCGCTAACTTCTTTTCTGTCATCGCTGTCGCCGCCTTGCCGGCTGCGATTTCCTTTTCATGCTCATTCATTTGTCAGCCTCATTTTCTTGTTAGTCACCCAGCTTTATCGTCGGCTGCGGTGGAAGCAATGAAGTGCCGGGGTCGCCCCATCTAGTAGGTTCCCGGTACATGCCCTTTTGTCTCTGCTCCAGTTGGTAAACACGTCTTTCAACATCCCTTTGTCTTTCTTCTTGTCTCTGCTCCAGTTGGTAAGCACGTCTTTCAACATCCCTTTGTCTTTCTTCAACATCCCTTTGTCTTTCTTCGAATTGCTTTTCTTTGAACGAATCCCAAGCTTGCGCTTGCCCTACCAATAAGAATAGCCCTATACAAATCATAATAGCAACAACAACCTTTCCTTTCATTTCTCCCTCCTTTGTGCCGGGTCCAGGCTGTGCCCGGATTTTCTTATACTGTTGTAAGCATTCCATGTAATCTTGCTTGTTCCTTCGCCTCAGTTTCTTCCACTTGTGCCAAAAGGTCAAATGAAATGTTCTTTTCGATGCAACCTTTTACAAGTTCCCTCAGCGCGTCCGGCGGTAATGAATCAAGCTCAACAACCCGATCGCCATATTCCTGGACAAAACTCTTGTAATTCGGATCAGTTTCCTTGCCTGGATCGCTCGGCAAGTGATAAGCCTCAATTTGTTCAGGCGTTAAGGCGATGCGCTCAAAATTGATCCCGTCACCGGCATCGCCAAAGTTTGAAAGCCTATCTTTCAAACTCTCGTAAATAGCTAAGCCCGATGGATCAAAGTCGCCGGCATAATAAAGATAACAATCCTTTCCTTCGTCTATCTGTATTTCAAAGCGTTCGTAGGCCTCGTATATCGCTGTCCGGCTTGCCTGGCCGCGGACAATCATAAGGCTTACGTCATAGCGATAAGTAACCTCGGTCAACACACTTCGCAGAGCATCTTTTTCAGACCAGATCTCAAGGTAATTCGGCTGATTCTGCCAGCGATCTTTTCGAAATGAACACTCTACCGATTTCATAAAATCTTGTAGGTTAGTCCATGAACTAGGCTTGTCCACCTGCCGCAACCTGTCGGCAAAGGCGTCTTCCGGCAGCAGACCCTCGTCACGGCCCTGCACGCACAGCCGGGAAAGCTTCTGGTACGATTCTATTTTGTTAGGCAATATCTGTCTCGCCACACATTGATAATATATTTGTCTTAAACTTAGCGCATAGTTATAGCTTGAAATTATTTTTTGCACTTGTTCTAAAAGTGCCAATGAAGCCTTTTGCATATATTTCCTCCTTAATGTAATGTCCTCTTTTGAAGGTCGATGAGATCGCATTCCAATCCCCCGGTGCGCCCTCTTGACCTCTTCGGACCCACATTAATATCCTCTCGCAAGCCGGCGTAAAACTTCGACGGGTCAACAACCCGCGTCCAGGGGTTCAAATTAAAGGGTGTTTCCGGCAGTGACGCATCTGTAAGAAACCAGTCTACCAATTCCTTCATTTCGCCCTGCCAGCCTCTCAGGTATTCGATGGCCTGCTTTTTACAGACCTTCAGTTCCGCCACTAAAGGCTGATAAATGTCAGGGGCCGGATATTCGTCGGCTCTCAAAACAATGTCGTCGCCGTCAACGAATACCTCGAAACCAAGCTTTTCAAGTTCCGCAATGATGTTTTTTGCAGTCGTCATATTTTGATCTCCAGTGGCTTTGGGTGTTTATTTTCTTTTCCCCCCCCGGTAGGAGGGGGTTTTTATCCGTTACAACGTTACAACTCAATACTGGCGCGGGTTTCCCGTGTTTTGAAAGCGTAACATCATTCTCATTTGTAGCGGTTTGAAAATCCCGCAAATCCTTTACTGGTGCGGGTTGTAACGTTGTAACGGTTTGAAAGGGGGTAGGGGGCAGGTAACGAGCAAAGACATCGTCAAACTGTTCTTTTTGGTATCCCTTCGAGACAGCATTTTCGATGCGGATAGTTCGGGATTTGATCTGAAATGGCTTTAAAAGGCGTGCTAAAATATTTTGAGTAAGTCCCCTTCCTCTCCACTCGCACCACGGATGATCTTCTATCGCAACCAGCGCATCGACAAGCTCTTTAGAAGATAGCCTATCTTTTTCGTCAAATACATCCCGAATATCTTGAAGCAGAATTTGTTTTATAGACTCACTGTCCGCTATTCCTTCTAAGACCATCATCGCCTCCCGTGCACGTTCTGGCCAACCGTCACCGACAACCTCCGCAATGGCCAATAGCGGCATCCAGTTATCTTCGGCACGGTCGTTTCCGATCCTCGGGATATCAGGCGTCGCGGCTCGCAACATTTCAGCATTGTCCACTACCCAGCGGAGGATGGCCCTTCGGAGATCACGGTTTTCTGGCACAAACTCAATCCCCAGCCTGTTTGTTTTTTCATTAGCAGTTTTTCTCTCCAGGCGAATGCGGATAGCCCGATCTGCTATCGTGCCCGGAAGTTCACCGATCATCGCAATTCCTTTCGGCCCCCAGGTCGAGAAACGCTCGGGCTCCAGAGTTTCAGGATTGACTCTAACGACGAATGCTGCGCCGACGGTATGGCCTGAGTTCAAAATACCCTTCAACTCGTTATTATCTTTTAAAAAAGTATCTGCCTCATCAACAAGCAAAGTAGGACGATATTTTTCGACCGTCCGGAAGATGGCCGATGCCGAAATACTTGATGCCAGCAACGCCTTGTTGCTTAGGGCTGTCAGAACCTCCAATAGGCTTGTTTTGCCGCATCTTTTCTCTGGAGATGTAATGCCTAATAAGGGAAGTATCCTGAACAGGTCGTAACAATAGGTCAAGATGATCCATAGTGCGATGGCGGTCGCCGCCGCCGGCTCAAGGATGACGTATTTTTTTAGGATGTCGTGCAGCGTGTTGAGTAGAACATTTCCTTTTATAGGTTGATCCCAGGGTTCGATTTCCTCAACAATGGCCTTCGACGACGACTCCTGCCCCTTTCGCGCCGTCTCTACCAGTTTATCAAGAATGCCGGTTCGGACGTTTAATTCTTTTGCCTTATCCTTTCGTATTTTTTCATAATCTTTCAAAGGCAATGCCGCCAGCCTGGCGACATCCTCGTCAAAGGCATTGGCGCCTTCGCTCGCCGGCCTTGGCGCTATAACTTCTTTAGCTGCCAAGACGCAAATCTTAACAGATTCCAAGCCGGACAGTCTTGCAAGATCGTTAAAGTCGCTGTCTCTCTCGTCCCTGATGCCGGGAAAGGTCGGGACAGCTAACAGACCGTTGACGGTCAGTGCCGCCTCGGTCGCTTTCGTCAAGCCGGGATTGCCGGATGTTTGCCAGTCGTCATCGGCGCACAATATGAGGGTGGCGTTCGGATATTGTTCGCGGATTGTGTTCGCGACCGATAGCAAATTCCCGGCATTAAATGCAATTACAACGGCCTGGTCGCAAGCCTCATGAAGCGTCGCCGCTGTCGCGTAACCTTCACAAATCAGAACCTTCCCGGTCGGATTGCCAATATTCAAATACGAACCCTTGACTTCCGTTCCGGTCAAAAACTTCTTGATTCCGTCCGGCCCGATGAATTGAAGCCCCCGAAGAACGTCGTCATTGCCTCTGACAGGTACGACCAGATTTTCTCCGGCTTGTTTAATGCCATATGGCTTGATTTTTTTCTTTACCAGATAGGGGTGTTCCGGATTCGCTGGTTTGGCCTGTTCCCAAATCTCCACGGCCATTTTCCGCGCTTCGGCGTGCCGTAGCTTCTTTTCCTCTTCAGCTTGCTTTCGCTGTTCTGCTACTTGTGCAAAATAAATGCTGCGCTCTTTCAATGTCATGATATTTTCGTCTTTGGCCGTCCAATGTCCCTCAATGTCGAGCTTCCATGAACCAAAAGAACCATGCGGGAAAGTGCCATCATGCAGTATATACCAACCGTTTTTAGTGCCTGGCCTGTCCCCGGCAATATAGAAACGATGCAAAACTCCGTCGGCCAGAATAGCGTTAGGCGGTTCGAATCCGGCATCTTTCATTGCCTGTTTGAAACCAATGTTCATGGACACCTCCCTATCTTTGATGATCGGGGGGTGTGCCCTCTGCCTTTTCTCCTACTTTCGGGTGACGTTCAGGAACGGGGGTGCTTCTCGCCTCAAGCCATGCAATCATCTCGGTGATGGAATAGGCGATCTTCCGCCCGATCCGGAAACGCCCCGGACAGCCCTTCCCCACGCTGTCTAAATTGGCAATATACTTTTCTGAAATGAGTCCGCCGGTGAAACGGGGCACTTCCGCTCGGCTGACGATCCCCGACGGCCACTTTTCCGCCATTGCTTGAAAAGGATTGCTTCGATCTTCGGTCATAAAAAATGCCTCCTTCGAGTTTTATTTTTGCTTCTCTTGGGACGCATTATATAGAGTGATTAGGTGGGGAATATAGGTCGCAACATAAAAAAAGGGGGATTAGTTACGTCCGGTTTTCGGATGCGTCGGTTTTTGATATGCTAACGATAGACAGGCGGGGATTGCGTTTATATTTGGTGTGGTGGGCAATATAGGCAAGAAAATCAAGCGGCCATTCTGGAATGGAAACGTCCGTTGGGATAAATTCTTTTTTTGCCTGCGTGCAACCCTCAGAAAGAAACTTCAAAAGCCGCAGTATTTCTTTGCCATCAATTCTTTGGAATCGCTTTCTGACAGTATCGTACGTTGAGATAAATTCTTTATCACCGTCGTCTATTCCCAGTTTAGACAGTGTGGCTGCCGTATTAGTAAATTTGGAAACTTTATGTATGTGGAAATCGCAGACAAGAGCATATAAAAGAACGTTTAACGGCCATTCTGTTCGTGCTTCAGCCCCTTCGCGGCGCTTTGAATAGTCACGGATTCGCACCTGGTAATCCATACTGGTGAAGGGACGATAAACTCGTTTCGTTTTCGCTCCCCAGCGCATGAAAATTTGAACCTTTCTAAAAGGGTGTAGTAGAGCATCTTTCTTGGAATCCGGGAGTTTCCGCCACATTTCTCTCTCGGTTTCCCACTGGACATTTGATAACCATTCGTCAGAAAATCTATATCTTTTTTTCATGGATTCAAAGGAAGGACCATGGCCAATTTCCTCGAAAGGCATTTTCATAATGTCAGTAAGCAGCCCGTGCCAATGCAGATATGCCTTTAAGCTGTCTTTTGCAATATAATCCTCGGATGGTTTCATATTTCGCGCCTCCTGTTTGCGCCCCTAATAGTATGCCGGGGAAGCCCGCTCAGGATTGTGGGTTTGTCGGGAGCTACCCTATCCCCGGCTTATTCTCACAAAAACACCTTGTAGCCGATATTTAGCGCCTTCCCCAGACGCTTTGTCATCTCCTTGCCGATCGGACGCTTGCCGTTCCCCATCTCGGAAATATGGCGTTGCGGGATGCCGATCAGTTCGGCAAGCTGCTTTTGCGTCAGCCCTTCCTTGTATCTGGTATCTGGTGTGTTATGGTTGCATGTCTGTGCCGTATTGACCTATTTAAACAAGTCGGTATGTGTTCCAGTACGCTCAAAAATGATCCTGCTTCCGTCGAGCCGGTAAACCAAAAGCCAGTCCGGTTCGATATGGCATTCCCGGCGGTCTTTGAAGTTACCCACCAACAGATGATCCCTGTGCTTACGTTCCAGCGGTATTTCGTCAATGAGTTTACGAACGACTGCCTTGATGTTTGCCGGGTCATAGCCGCGCTTGATCATCGTCTTCAAGTCTTTTTCAAAGCGGTTTGTATAAACGGGCGTCCGCATCAGATATTCAGCCGATTGAACATATCATCGGCGTCCGTACACTCCACAAGCCCCTTGCCCTGTTCGCTGTCCCGAAAAACCTTCAGCGTTTTGCTGTTCGGAATTTCAACGGGGAAGGGGAGGCCGCGTCGCAATTTAACCTGCCGGAAAAAGATATTGATAGCCTCAGTGGTCGACATGCCTAAACTTTGCAGGATTCCCTCAACCTCGTTTTTTAGTTCCCGCTCTGTGCGAGCGTTAATCATTGCTGTTCTTGCCATATTTAACCTCAATTTAATTTTCCGCCATTGTGTGTCATTTGATGTACGTTGTCAAGAGCTTATTTCGGAAAGTTTACAACCTGGCCTTCCTGTCCGGGCGAAATGTCAACCTTCGGGCGCAACGCCTCGCTCAATGCCCTTGCCGTGTCCCGTAAGCGGTTTTCGCTCAAGTGGCTATATCTTTGTGTCATGACATTTGTCTTATGTCCAAGCAATCGCTGAACGGTGTATAAATCGGCCCCGGCCTCAATTAGCCAGGAAGCATAAGAATGTCGGCAAGTGTGAAAGACCACCTGTAAACGCGGATCGTCTATGCCTCGATTAAGGCCCAGCTCGTCAACTGTTCTGTGAAACGTGATCGATATTCTATCAAGCTTGCCTTTGCGTCCAGGGAAAACGTAGTCAGACAGGCTTCTCTGATTCTTTGCCCGATCCTTCAGCATATCCGCCGCCTGTTCGGTTAAAAAAGCGTAACGCGATCCTGCTTTCGCGTCCCGGATCGTCAAGGTTCCCTGATCCAGGTTCACGTCGGCCCAAGTCAACGATGCTATTTCACCGAACCG
>MAEO01000199.1 GCA_001683985.1 Smithella sp. M82 | reverse complement strand
TTCTTTGATCTTCTCTGCATCCATGAACCTATTATACCACAGATATCATGAATTGCAAGATTTATTTCGTGACGACGCCTTAGGGGAGAAGACTTTGAACAGGCAATCTTTGCTCTGAAGAGGAGATTTCTCGTTTAACTTAGTGGGATTAAGGGGGAAACTGGGGACAGCCACTAATTATTGTTGGCAGTCGGAAGACAGAAATGTATTAATTCTTTCATTATGGCTCGTTTACCCGGATAGTAGTTCCCCGATATACTCATCACATCGTTCAACGCGGCAATCGCCGGCTTAACGTATTCTTTACCGATGAAGATCGGCTGACGTATTTGGACCACATAGGGACTGCCTGTCAGCGATATGAGACCTTTGAATTTATAATTAAATCACCTTATCTGTCATTCCGTGCTTGACACGGAATCCAGTGTTTTCAAGCGGTTCTGGATTCCGGCTTTCCCAGGCATACCCAGCATGCCCGGCATGCGCCGGGGTTCCCTGCCGGGCAGGCTGCCGGGGTTCCCTGCCGGAATGACACGAGGGGATCATTTTTCAAAGGTCTCGATATGGTGTTGCGACAGGGGCATACTGCATGATGAGCAATCATGTTCACTTTGTTGCTGTTTTCGCGGAGATAGATTCGCCGAGTGTAGATCGGAAAATAGAATTGACCCCTGATCGTCGTTTAGAATTGACCCCCTGAAGGCCTATAATCTCCTCCCTGTTAA
>MAEO01000198.1 GCA_001683985.1 Smithella sp. M82 | reverse complement strand
CTCCGAATGAAATTGTTCGGAAGCGCCGTGTTCATGGTACAGTAACACTGCCCGGAAGGGATCGTCCGAGAGGGAAGTCCACCAGGTATCCACTTCCACTTCCACTTCCGGAATCAACAGGGCTTGCCCTTTTTTCGTAGTCCTTTCGGCAACAGCGAAAACAATGCACAGGGATTTGTCATAGCCTTCAACTTCCCTGTATATTTCTCCGCGCCAGACCTTCTTCCCTTCGCGGGGAAATGAGAGCGTTCCTTTTTCCTGAGCAATTTTCAACCACTCTTCCGGTTTCTCCCTGCGGAGATTGCGCTTGATCAGCCAATCCACCTTTTCTTCAATGCAAACCTTAATGTTGTCCAGAGAGTCATTCCCCGAATCAAGACGCACAAGGATATCCTTATCCGTTGCCATCTTCGCCTATTTGATCGTTTGTTGATCGTAACCAGATTTGACCCCCTATCAAGGCCAGCCCGGAATGGCTGGTCAGTTTCTCGTCGCCCTCTTTGATGATAAACTCCACTGGTTCCATTTTC
>MAEO01000027.1 GCA_001683985.1 Smithella sp. M82 | reverse complement strand
TTTGTCACAATTTTACAAGATAGGATTTTCCATTTGCCCAATTATTCAGCAAAATAGTATGTAATGTGAGGCGTACACCCAAAGATGATCAGACGATTCCTGGATGAGGAGAAAAAATCAGGAGGCATCGGCAGGAACGTGAATACCGAAGATGTCAGCAACATGATATTTTCCGGACTTCTCGGCGCTTGTGTACTGTATACATCCGACAAATCGAAAAAACATCTGAATTCGACAATAACTTCTCTCATTTCGTATCTTCAGGACATCGATTTAAAAAGATAGGATTTGGCTTCATGAAATAATGCAGTGTTTTTATATTCATTAACTTAGGTCGGTTTTGAACAAAATATACAGGAGGTCAGCAATGGAAGCAAAAAAATACCGCGCACTTGTTGTGCGGGAAACAGAAGATAAAAAATTTACAAGCGCGATAGAGGAATTATCAACTGAAAGCCTTCCTGAAGGGGATGTGCTTGTCCGCGTGCTCTACTCATCGCTTAATTATAAGGACATGCTTTCCGCTTCAGGCAATAGGGGGGTTACGAAAAAGTATCCGCATACACCTGGCATAGACGCCGCGGGAATTGTGGAAAAGAGCAGTTCGGCGGATTTTATGCCGGGCGAGGAAGTTATTGTCACAAGTTATGATCTGGGTATGAACACCTCGGGCGGATTGGGGCAATATATACAAGTTCCTGCTTCTTGGATTGTCAAAAAACCGGCAAATCTGGCTCTTCGCGAAAGCATGATATTCGGCACTGCGGGACTTACCGCCGCCCTTTCTATTCTTAAACTGACCGATCACGGATTAAGGGAAGGCGCGGAAATTCTCGTAACCGGCGGAAGCGGCGGAGTCGGCAGCAGCGCCGTATCGATACTTTCACACGCCGGTTACCGGGTTACCGCGGTCAACGGAATTTTCGATGAAAGCTCTTTTATTAAAAGCATGGGGGCGGATGAGGTTATTGATATCCCCGATCCTGCCGAATCGGCAGGCAAGCCTCTTCTGAAAGAAAGGTGGGATGCCGCCGTTGATACGCTGGGAGGCAATCTTCTCACTTTCGCTTTAAGATCGGTAAAGAGCAACGGGGCGGTAACCTGCTGCGGTAACGCCGCATCCGCGGATCTTTCTCTTACGGTATATCCATTTATATTGCGCGGCATAACGTTGTACGGAATTGACTCCCAGAACTGTCCCATGCAAACAAGGGCAAGGGCATGGGAAATGCTCGCAGGCAAATGGAAATATCCGTGGCTTGAATCAATTTCCACAGAGGTAAAACTGCAAAATGTCATTCCCGAGATTGAGAAAATAAAAGCAGGCAAACATAAAGGAAGAATAATTGTCGATATGCAGGATTAGACAGCTGAAAAATGATTAAAGGAGCAAATATGAATATTGACGAAAGATACAAAAAAGCCGGTGAAATAATCAGTACAGCCGGAGGAACTCCGATTCCTGTCAATGATACTCTCATCAAAATTTTAAAATATTTTATTAATGAAGATGAATTGGATTTTATCACTGCCTTCAGCGATAAAAAATCCCAGACAATGGAACAGTTAACGCAATCAAGTGGTTTATCGGAAGAAGAAATTAATAAAAAAGTGAAAAATCTGGCAGGCAGGGGTGTTATCTTCAATCAGCCCAACAGCAGGGGAATCATGGTTTACAGATTACTCCCACTGGTAAATGTGGGAACATTTGAATACACCTTCATGGGCAAAGTTGAAAAGAACGAACGAAACAGAGAAATATCTTTGTTATTTGATAAATTGTTCGCTGAATTAGAGCAAATGGTACAGACGAATTATGATGCGCTTATTCCTCACCTATCGACGTTACCACCGGTCGACAGAACCGTGCCAATTTTTGACAACAAACCCAAAAATGAGAAAATAAAAGTTGTCGTAGATGAAGCAATCAGCGGTTCCGCCGATAAAGCAGTCCCTACTAAAAAAGTTGAAGAATTGATACAGAAATTTGATGAAATCGCCGTAGGACATTGTTTCTGCCGGCATCATAAAGATATGTCCGGAACTCCCTGCAAGCAGACGGACGAAAGAGAAAATTGTTTTACCTTCGGCAAATCGGCAAGATTTACTTCAGAGCAGGGTTTTTCAAGAATGATCTCAAAGGATGAAGCTTTGATTATCTTAAAGAAAGCCGAGGACGCAGGACTAGTTCATAAGGCCTATCATCCGAATTTCGACACAAGCAAGGATGAAACAAGCATTTGCAACTGCTGCCGCTGCTGTTGCGCCAACGGAGTCGATAATATGATTATACCGATTGCCACTACCACCAATTTCTTATCGGTGGTCAACACCGATCTCTGCATCGGCTGCGGCAAATGTGTGAAACACTGCCATACCTACGCTGCCTACTTAACAAATGATAAAAAAGCCGGCCGTGACCCACAACGTTGTATTGGTTGCGGGGTTTGCGCGCATTTCTGTCCGCAAAACGCCATATCAATGATTGAAGGCAAAGAAAGAATCGTAAGGATTCTACCAAAAAAGAAATAGTGTTTTGATCGGAAGAGCAAACCGTTTCTATCGAAGGAGAAGATGTATGTTTTAAAAAAAACAAATTATTCTGGTCTCTTTTTATGATGCCTGGCGCAATTCTCGGATGGATTTTTACTATTTTCGGCTTTGCCTGTCCAATTGAAAATGAAATATTGCGAATATTTTGGATTGTCGTCGCCTGTATATTTTGTATAGGATATCCTGTGGAATTGCTGACGTCAATTCCCATCGGCAAAAAAGCGGGAATCAGCGCCGGCACAACCGTCTTGAAGACACTGATCTTCGGATTTGCATGGTGGCTACCGGTAAAAATGGGCGTACTGAACAAGTAATGTACAGTGGAATTAATTTTTTGCTAATTTTCGTCCTCTCCAAATCATATAGATTGCCGGATAAATAATCAATTCGAGAACGGTCGAAGTGATCACACCACCAATCATGGGCGCGGCAATTCTCTTCATGACATCGGCTCCAGTGCCGTGACTGAACATGATGGGAACAAGCCCTGCGAGAATAACCGTGACTGTCATGATCTTGGGGCGGATTCTCTTTACGGCACCATGCATGATGGCCTCTTTCAGATCGGAAGTGTTCACCATTTTTCCTTCTTTTTTCCACTGCTCATAGGCAAGATCAAGATAGAGAAGCATAACCCGCCAGTTTCTGCATCAAGTCCCGCTAAGGCAATAAGGCCCACCCATACGGCAATGCTCATGTTGTAATTGAGAATATAGCAGCCAGAAAGACCCGACCAGAGAAAAGGGCACAGCCAGCAAAACAATGCTCGTTTTGATGACCGACTTTGTATTGAAGTAGAGCAGGATGAAAATAATAAAGAGCGTGAGAGGAATTACCGTTTTCAGTCTTTCGCGTGTCTTGATTATATATTCATATTCACCGCTCCAGGAAAGCCGATAGCCTTCCGGTATCTTCAACGAATTTACTTTCTTTCGTGCGGTATCAACATATCCTCCAACATCCGATCCGGAATAATCGATAAAGACATACGAAGTTAAAAGTCCTTCTTCGCTTTTTATGGCCGTCGCACCTTTTACAATATTGATGTCCGCCAGCTCGCCCAGCGGTATCTGAACGGCGACTGAACTGGTTGAACCGGACATACCTGTAGTCGACGAATCTGCACTCGAACGATTCGCAGCCATCACCGGCACCAGTACCCGTTTTAGTTTTTCAATGTCATTGCGTAATTCTCTTGGATAACGGACATTAACCGGATAACGCTGCCGCCCTTCAACCGTAGTGGTGAGATTCATACCGCCGATAGCAACCTGGATGATTTCACCGACATCATCGACGGTTAGACCATAACGGGCTACATCATTTTTCCTGATAGTGATATCGAGAAAGTAACCCGTCGCGACTCTTTCCGCATAAACACTGCGGGTTCCAGGAATATCTTTAAGATTATTCTCCAGGGCAATGCCGATCTTTTCCATCTCTTCAAGGTTTGACCCCAGTATCTTGATGCCGACAGGAGTTCTGATTCCTGTAGCCAGCATATCTATGCGGGCTTTGATCGGCATGGTAAAGGAGTTCGCCACGCCCGGAATGGACAGGACGTCATTCATTTCGTCTTTGAGTTTTTCAACCGTCATTGCTCTGTAATGAAATGATAAGCCAGAATAGAGCCTGACTCAAACCGTCACTGATGGGAGCCATACCGGCATGCTCGGAAAGTTTTTCGTCAAGGGCGGTCTTGGAAAAAGCCTTGTTAACCATTTTGCGCACTACGCTGGCAATTAACCAAGCCATCATTGCTATGATCAGACCAGCGAGCAAGCGTGGAACGTATGCAAGAAATTTTGTCAACAACGCGGCAAAAGGTGCGGAAACAAATCCCCAATCCAGTGAGTTAAACACAGCAGTCAGAGTAAAGAGCAGCACAAACCAAAATAGTGCCACGCCTGCGGCTTTTTCAATATCCACGGTTTGACCGGTGAGTTGAGTGAAATGCGCATTAAGATTTAAGAATCCCAATCCCCTGCGAACAGCGGCACGTACTAACAAAGCGATAAGCCAACCTACTATCAATATGGCCAACGCTCCCAGCAGAGCCGGGATATGATTTCCTAATCCTGCCTGCACAGCATTCCACATTGTCGTCATTTCTGTGTTCATGATTTTTCCTCCTTTCCATTAAAGTTAAAAATGTTTATTTGGTTGCTTGGAAACATATATTTAAAAAGAATTGATTAATCTCTGGCTTTCCTGACGTAAACCTTAATGTCTTCACCGCTATCTTCGATAGCCAGACATTCATTTCCGGTGGTTTTACACCATGCCGGCATATCCTGTTTGATTCCTTTATCGGTTGCTACGATCTCCAGAACCTGGTCTATCTTCATCTTCTTGACAGCCTGGGCTGTTTTAATTATAGGCATCGGACACATCAAACCGAAACAATCCAATGTTTCATCTGCTTGCATATATTAATCCCGTCTTTGTTAAATAAATAAAGTTGTTTTGGACTCTCTGGCTTGCGCCAGGAAAAATGCTGCTCCCGCCTGGCTCATCACGCCATCGGTAAACGCATCATCCGGAAGCCCAAGAATGCCGCAGGAAGTTGAACAAGGCGCCATCTTAATGTCCATCTCTTTTGCCATTTCAATGAATTCATCGATGGAAGGATATTTGGATTCCTTCATCAGCTTTTTCATCATCCATGTACCCATTCCCAGCATGTTAAACTTGGATAACTTCAAACGGCTGGACCCGCCGCGGTTCAAGACATTAAGCATCTTCCGCATAATTCCCTTGCTCTTGATCGGGCCTTCATTGCGTTTAATGACATTTAATCCCCAGAAGGTGAAAAACATGGTTACTTCCATGCCCATGCTGGCGGCTGTGGTAGCCAGGATAAACGCTGCCAAAGCTTTGTCGAGGTCACCGCTAAATAAAACCAAAGTAAATTTTTCTTTTTCCGCCATATTCAGACCTCCTAAAAGATGTTCAACGAGATAGCGTCTTATCAGGGTGATTTAATTTCCGGCTGATTCACCGGGCACCCCTGTTGGCATACAGGGTCATTTTCACTGTCTTCATGATCGCAGAACGGACAGCACTTAGCAGGATCCGCCTTGAGTTTCCCTGTTTTAGCCAGATAATCATCAATCGCTTTATTCAAAGCCTGGGCGCCCAGATTGGAACAATGGAATTTTTGTTTCGGCAAACCTTCCAGCATTTTGGCAACCGATTCCGGAGTGATTTTTTGAGCTTCTTCGATAGTAGCGCCTTTGGCCATTTCACTCACCATGCTGGATACCGCAATAGCCGCGCCGCAGCCGAAAGTTTTGTATTTCACATCTTCCAGACGGTTGTCTTTGACCTTGATGTAAAAAGTCATCATATCTCCGCAGACAGGGTTGCCGACTTCTCCGACGCCGTCGGCATTTTCGATTTCACCCACATTGCGCGGATGCATGAAATGATCCATCACTTTTTCGCTATATACCGGCATTTCCCTGGCCTCCTTTTGGGGCTTTTACAAATTTTGAGTAAACAGGCGACATCTCCCTGAGTCTATCCACGATAGGCGGCATGACATTCAGAACGTAATCAATGTCCTCCGGTTTATTCTGAATTCCCATGGTAAATAATAATGAACCTTGTGCAATTTCATGATTGTAACCCATGGCCAGAAGAACATGTGATGCTTTCAGCGCTCTGGATGTACAGGAAGAGCCGCTGGAAACAGCGACACCCTGGCTGTTGAGCAGCATCAGCATTCCTTCGCCTTCAATGAATTCCACGCAGAAACTGGCATGTCCCGGCAGCCGCTTCTTCAGATCGCCTGTCACAACAACGCGAGGAATTTTAGACGGCAGTCCGTTGATCAACAGATCTCTGATCTGAGTCAGTTTTTGTCCTCTGTCCACCAGATCGCGCAATGCGATTTCAGCGGCTTTTCCCAAGCCGATTATTGCAGCAATATCTTCAGTTCCCGCCCGGCGGCCGCCTTCCTGAATTCCGCCATCCAACAACGGCAGTATTCGTACGCCGCGCCGAACCCACAATGCCGCGCTACCTTTCGGCCCGTAAAAAGGATTTCCCGCCAGACTCAAGGCGTCTACTCCGAGTTCTTTTACGTTGACGGGAATTGTGCCGCAGGTGGCCACGGCATCCGTATGAAATACTATTTTCTTTTCTTTGGTGATTTTAGATATCTCAGCCAGCGGCTGGATTGTTCCAACCTCGCCATTGGCATGCATAATCGAAACCAGAACGGTATCCGGACGAATCGCTTTTTTGACATCTTCCGGATCAACGAAGCCGTTTTTATCTACCGGGACTTCGCTGATTTCGTATCCCAGATTTTGCATGAACTTGACCGAATTCATCACCGAGAAATGTTCGATTGCGGAGATGACAATGTGCTTTCCTTTTTTCTGCTGAGCTAACGACAGTCCCTTGACAGCGAAGTTATTGCTTTCCGTGCCGCTGGAGGTGAAAATAATTTCTTCAGGAGAACCCGCACCGATTAATGCCGCCGTTTGAGCGCGCGCCTCTTCCAGAGCATCTCTGGGAGCATCGCCCCAATCATGCAAAGACAGGGGATTACCGAAATCCCTATCCAGATAAGGCGTCATGGCTTCTCTGACTTCCGGCAGTAAAGGCGCCGCGGCGGAATGATCCAGATATACGTGCGTCATTTCTAAAGTATCCTTTCCAATTCAATTAAGGATAAATCTGCTCACCATCGTCGTCCTGGAGAATAATCGCATCCAAAGGGCAGCTTTCAGCCGCTTCCCTAATCTTTTCCTCACTAATGTCTTCAATATGAGTGGCGACCGCTTTGTTTTCTTCGTCTAGTTCAAAAACACCGGGCGCAATGGCTACACAATTCCCGATTCCCTGGCATACATCACGATCAACAATCACTTTCACTCGAAAATGCACCTCTAAGTCATTGTTTATATTGTTATTTAAAACTATCCTCATCAAATCCCCCTCAATCCCC
>MAEO01000197.1 GCA_001683985.1 Smithella sp. M82 | reverse complement strand
TGTAAATTGTACGAAGTAAATCACGGGCATCTTTCAATTCCATAAAAGGATCATTGTGCATAAACGGATGATGATGAAAGAAAAGTATTTTTTTCATATGAGATGTGCTCGGATTCAATACAATATTCTTGAGTGCAGCCAGTTGTTTCTCTCCCACTTCACCGCAAGCAAAATCGAAAGGATGCTCAGACTCGATATTTGTATCGAGCGCAATTAACATGACCTCCGTAATAATAGCCCCCTTTATTTCTTTCAATATGTTGACAACCGGGGTGCTATCACCAGTAAAGGTTCCCCCTTGCCTTAATGTCTTTGTCAACATGGCATCAAACCTTACAGCACGTTCTTCACTATAAAAGTTTCCAGCTGCTCCGAAATCATGATTCCCAGGGCATATAAATACTTTAGGAGTTCCGTCAGAATTCATAAATTTTGAGAGGGAGCTATAAGCATTCTCGAACTGTTCCTCATGTCCATCATCAGCAATATCGCCAGTTACGATAAGATAATGATTTGGATAAGCTTGTTGGATATAATCGAGTGATTTTATAGCGTCCTTATTGTCATTATTGTCTCGATGAAAATGCAAATCGCTTACATGAATAAATTTTATAACATTTCCTCCTTATTGATTTAAATGTTTCAGCATCTAACGGCCGGCATAAGGCGCGGCGGCTTCTTGCCGTCGCCCTTGATGCCGATATCGGTTGTCAATAGTGGACACCAAATATTTCATGTTGCCAGTCTTTTTTCATAGAACAATCTTTCATAGTTGACAGGGGATATGAACCCAAGCTTGGCTTGTCGTCTCTGCCGGTTGTAGAAAATCTCGATATACTCAGTAATGTCTCGTATCGCTTCCCGCCTGGTTTCATAACGACAGTGGTGGACCCGTTCATTTTTCAATATACCCCAGAAGCTTTCCATTGGGGCGTTATCATAACAATTCCCTTTTCTACTCATAGATGCCCGCATGCCAAAACGGTCAAGCAATGATCCATATTCCTGCGCACAATACTGGCTGCCTCGATCTGAGTGGTGAATCAAACCCGTCCCCGGGCGTTTGGCAGTCACTGCCTTCCAAAGGGACTCGCTGACCAGATTTTTCGTCATGCGTTCTCCCATGGCATAACCGACCACTTCCCCGGTGAAAAGATCCTTATGGCCGGCAAGATACAACCAGCCCTCTGCAGTAGGAATGTCCGTTATATCCGTCATCCAGATCTGATTCGGCGCAGATGCCTCGAACTCCTGATCCACCAGATTCTCCGCCACAGGCAGAGAATGGCGAGAGTCGGTCGTAACCTTGAACCGTCGTTTCTGAAGACAACGCAACCCCAGTTTCTTCCGAATCCGCTTGATCCGATGAACGCCCACTACAATACCATTATCGGCCAAGTCCTGCTGGAGACGTTCCGGACCATATGTCTGACGTGTCCGTTTATGAGAGGCCAGTATTTCCAATTCCAATCTCTTCTCATCCCGCTCTCTGGCGCAAACAGGCCGTTTAAGCCAGGCATAATATCCACTGGGCCTCACTTTTAGCGCCCGACATAACATCTGGACTGAATAGGCAAGTCGCCACTCCTTGATCACCGCGTACCGTGCAGCGACTCTTTCGCAAAGTACGCGACCGCTTTTTTTAAGATGTCTCGCTCCATCTTGGTCTGCGCCAGCTCTCGCTTAACGCTGGCCAGTTCTCTTTCAACCTCCGTGAGCGGTCGTTGACTCTTGCCAATTGCACCAAGGTTCCCTGTCTTGGAAATCCTTATCCAATTCTCCAAGGTCGATTTCGGCAATGATAAACGTCTTGATGTCTCCGGCACCGATAATCCTTCCTCCGCTGCCATCTTTACTGCTTCTTCTCGAAACTCTTTCGTGTATCGCCCGTTTGGTATCCGTTCCATATGGACACCTCCGTCTTCGTGTTTATCTAAACATCGGTGTCCATTTTTTTCAACCTACCACACCCGCAGAAGACGTCAAGATCAATATAGTGGTTTTTATATTGTGGTTCTTTGTCTTTTTTAGACAAACGTTTAAGCAATATATCGAATATTTCATCTGAGGATTCTTTTCGCAAATGAACTCCAAGAATATCACTTGGTGTTTGAAGGTAATATCGTTTATACCTCATCCTACGGCTCAGCCGCTTAGAATCGACCCACCAAGGATGACATCCAATCTTACCGCCTTCAACGAACAAGCGAAGCCATCCTACAATTTGATTATATTGCCATGGGCCGCCCGACTCAGCGATTACGGCATGATATACTCGTTGGTGAGTTTCTTTATCCAGCCGACGTCTTTCCGGGTCATGGGAGGTAATGTATTCGACTCGTTTTGTCATTGCTGTATTTATTTCCGCATCGAATTCGCCAGGAGATTTACGATATACTGGAATGTCAAAAATGTATTTATCGCGCATACCCTTTGGGCCTCAGTGACATAACGATAAGCTCACCGCGAGAAGAGTTTATAAGCGATCCGGTGAAGCCGCTTGTTAGGCGTGCTTGGTTTTATATTCGTCACTATTTTTGATCGATTCTATAATGACCTCCCGTGTGATACCATCTTTGAGTATTTTCAAATAATATTGAAGTCCGCTTTCATCGGGCAACCTTCCCAAGAATATTTTGTAAACTTCGGTAACAAAGTCCTTATCATTAAGATGAAATATTTCTTCGATATGGCAATCAAACCTTTTTTTTGCTCGGATCAGAAACAGCCATTCATCCTTAATGTTAATCTGTTCAATTATAAATCCAGTGCTTTCGAGCAAGCTCTTTATTAGGATATCAGTAAAACCAAAATAATGAAAGTCACCATCGTAAGCTTGCGTCCCGAATAGGCACTGAAGCAACTTCTCTTGCACTATTGGAGATTTATTTTCCTCCTTGGTAAGTAATATTAATAAGCCGATCACATTTGGAACCTGTAATTCTAATACTCCGCCGATTTTCAAAATTCGATTCCACTCTTTCAATGTGTTTCTTATCTTCAATCTTTGAATATGCTCAAGAACATCTTTTGCGATTGCATATTCATAGTATCCTGATGGTAGTAATTGAAGGTCAGTAATATCGCAGACTAAATCCGGATCGTGGAACGCGTTAATGTCTATATTTAAAAACCCCTCCCTTTTATCAAAACCACATCCCAAGTTTATTCTCCTGGGATATTTCGTAAATTCAAATGACACCTCTATCTCTCCTTTTTCAAACCGTTCTTGGTCACATGATATCTAACGCATCCGCTGGAATGTCTTGTTACACATTTGTCTTTGATTTTATTTTTATCTGATTTCCCCTTCGTCTAAAATTATTGTTCCTGATTTTCCTGAATACATTCTTTTGTTATCAGAATTGAACTCATATTTGACATCAAGGGATAAAGACTCCAGAGACAAAATTTTGTAATGCCTGCACTTGTAAATATGATTTCTGCCGGATTCGCCATCAACATAAATCTCAAAGGACATTAAGAAATGCGCTGCATCGTAGATAACCTTGAACTCATCGGAAGGCGAGAAATAAAAACTCCGTTGTGTTGTTGCTATGCAGAATTCGAGGGACAGTGGAATTCGAGGGACAGTATACAAAATTAAAGATATGGAAAGTGAATTAAGTATACTGTCCCTAAATTGCTGTACTGTCCCTAAATTGCTGTCAACCAATTGTTCTCCAACATCCAATGTGGCAGTAGCAAGATAGTTAAGTCCTTTTGCCTTTGCTGCGTCAGCCGCTGCTTTCTTTGTAGTATCTGATATTTCATCGCTCTCAACAAAATCATCAACAAAACTCTTTGTATCTATTGCCGCTTCAAAGGGCTCAACTACTGAAAATTCAGCTTTATTAAATACCTCGGGAAATTCGAGGGACAGTATACAAAATTAAAGATATGGAAAGTGAATTAAGTATACTGTCCCTAAATTGCTCGCATTTTGCTAACATTGCTAATCAGCCGCGCGGCTTTTTGCGTCGGCTGGATTAGTCTGGTTATGTGTCAGCTTGGTTATTAGAAATTTTATTCCTCTTTTTTGTCTTTAAACACGAATCACATTGACACTCTGGATCATGGAATCCAATCATTTTGATCAGCCTATCCCAAAAGAGCATTGCCCAAAGATTAAAATTGTCCAACCTTGGTTCTACAATATATTTATAATCAAAAACACCTGGATACTGACCTCTTGAAGGGGTATCCCTAACAACGGCGAATTCTGGAGGCGGCTTTTCTCCCACAGAGATGACTTTGTAATAAGTTCTTAATGTATTTTCTGGTAAAAGTCTCTGATGTTCTTTGAAAAATAGCCCTCTTACGATCTTCCAAACTACACGCCATACGCGTTCTGCATCAAACCTTTTTACAACCTTCTCGCCAGGAAGGTAAAGGCCGGAAGGTCTCCCATCAAATTCCCTTGAAACCATTTTCCCTATTCTTAGACCCTCAGGTCTTTGAAACTGATGGGTTATGTCTTTCCACACTTCACTACCTGAATAGGATTCTTGAGCAAGGGGGGCAATTGAGTGAACAAAATAGTCCTCATCTTTTTGATAAGCCTTGTTGCAAGATTTATGGACAGGAAGAGTAAACAAATTCGGACTATGTTGTCGTCTGATATTTGTTGCGTAGAATTGTTTAGGAGGAACATGATCGCGCGAAATTTTGCCTTTTAGTTCCTTACCACACAAATAACATATTTTGATGGGGGCATTCACTTGCTTAACATCTTTCAATTTTTTCACCTAACGAGACTGTCGAAAAAGCCCAAATGTTGCGATTTTAGAAAATTCACATATAGTAAAATCAACTACTTACGTATCCCAAAAACCCGTTTTAAGGTTTTTCGACAGGCTCAACGCGAAACTAAGCCGGAGCCGCGAAGCGGCGATCGGCTTTAGCGACTGGTTCTGTCTTTTTTTATTCGTCAGTGTTGGTTGTCAGTATTATGTTTTTTATCATGTCTCTGAATTTGGGTTGACCACCTATCCCACCCTTTAAAGCAATCTTATACTGAGCAATTAAATTGTTTAATAACGGCGTAGAGTCGTTACTTTTACCAAGTTGTTCCCATTTTAGAAAGCTGTTTAAGTCATTGCCCTTTTCTGAGAATTTTGGTTCTTTAAATACTGAATATTCATGGCCAACTGTCAAATAATCATCAGCAATTGAGATAGCATATTCAAGAAGTGCATTTAAAACAGCTTCGTTTTCTGGCAAGAAAAGCTTCAAAATCGCTTTGGTGATGTTTTTATTTGTGGCCTGTCTCTCTGCGGCAATGAAACAATCCTTTAGAAGCTCAACGGTGAGCATGTAGAATAGATGACGTGTTTGACCACGCTGCTGTTTTTCCGCACCACGGCCAAACTTGAATCGCCCCCCAGCCTTATGTAACTGAAACGCTGCATATAAATCATCAAGGCCAAAATCTTCTTGCTTAACGATTTTATGAAATAAACTTCCACCTGGGGCAAAAGGAGGATTTTTTCCAAATGCAATACCTGCTTCGCCTAGCCATGCAGCACCATATACTTTAAGTAGGTCAAAGGCATTGATACAGTCTGAAAACTGTATTGAATCGGGATTCTGCTTTTGAAAGGCCTTCTGTGAATCCCAGCCACCACGCTGTATTTCCAAGAATACGTTATATTTTAACGCCATATTGCGCGACCACTTTTGAAAGTCACTTTCAAGTGCTATAAAGTCTTTTTCACTGACAGCATTTTGACTGTTTGTATATCTCGTAGTTTCAGTAAGAAGTTCGTTACCCTTAATGCCAACCTTAACAATTTTAATGACCACGATTCCTTTCCCAAGACTTCTTTTCCATGCCTCGAGTTCAGCGTTCTTACCTGTACCTCCTGCTTCCAATTTTCTATACAGGACTTCCCAAATTGTTTTTGTCGTTTGACAACCATTAACAACGAATGGTTCAGTTAGTTCATATTCGATATTGTTAGGCAGTTTTTGAAATTCCTCGACTACTATTGTGATTCCATTATTATACAAACCAAATCGTTCGGGCTTTGTTAGAAGGGTATTTTCGATACCTTTGTTTACCTTTCTTCTGTTACCAAGAAATTTTCTTACGTTCTTTTCATAAAGCATATCGAGATCGCCCGTTGCCGCCTTATAGTTTTTGAGAAACTCGAAGAGTTGAGTAAGACCAACTGAGCCAACCAGCATTTCTTCACCGGAAGGAACCAGATGTGCGGTTATGGAAACGCAGTTTTTTTTAACATGTGTGATTTCATCAAGTGTTCTTCGGTAGATTGTTTCGAGACTAACAACATCAGTATCAAAGATCGCCCCCAACCGATTTTTGCCCATAGCCCTAACATCATTTATTGCCCTCTTTTCATCTTCAGTAATTGGCCGTTGTACTGCATAAACGAGGACCAGCTTATCTTTTTCAGATGCTTGCTTACGGAAAATTTGAAGACGCTCAACAAGACCTGCTGCGAGGGATGACAGATTATTTCTTTTACCATCAATGGTATCTATGAGTTTTTGACCTTCTTCCAAAATGGTCTTCACTCCAGAGAAGGCTGAACCATACTTGCTCTGTACTAAAAACCAAGTGTCACCTCCGTTGGAATTATCCTCAGCATCATCGCCATGCTGTAAGCAGGCGATATCAATGCCACCATCACCCGTTCCGTCACAGTAAATGATGTCGTCTGGCAATTCGACATCCTCCGTAAAATCAAGCCACTGACTGATCAGTTTTCGTGAGAAGCGCCTGCCTAACTCCATTGTGTTCGGACTTCCAGCTATAATATCTTCTAGCCATTCTTTTTCAAATGCATCAAAAGTTAATCCTTCGCTCATAAGCAGACCTCCATTTAATGTGCAGATTTCATATCATTGAATGCTATTTCGACTCTTATCACTGACAGAACGATTAATATACCGACTTGGGTTTTTCCGATTTATGGAGCCCATATTACTCTTTTTTGAGCGGAATTCCAAGAAAAAAGCGCTTAAAAATCAAATAAAATT
>MAEO01000196.1 GCA_001683985.1 Smithella sp. M82 | reverse complement strand
TGTCTTTATAACAAATTATACGTATGTCTGTCAAGATTTAATTTTAAATACATACGCAAATGTCCAAACTCCAGGGAGCCTCAGGGTGCTTGCACCCTGAGGCTCCGAGAAGCGCAGTCGGGTCAAGTGCCTTGTTCTGGCGCAAGGCACCAGGGCAAGGCACTTGACGAAGTCAGCACCGCGATTCTCGGCGACGCAGTCGCCGAGAACGACTGAACTCAGCGGTGGCTGTACGCCATCCGCTGGAGTGATTTGTTAGCGCTTGCATTTTCAAAGACTTATCAATCATTTATTACTCCACAGCTTTTTGTATCTCTTCGTCTGATAAAGCAATACCATAGGCCGACAATAATTTAACAAGCGTCTCTTTATGATTTTTCTTGAGATCGACCAACTTCCATGTATTGAATGTGTTGAAAATTCTTACCGAGTTACTGAAAAGCTCTACATTTTTCTTGAAGTACTTTTCCTTTTTTTGCGGATAGTCCAGATTGCTTTGCGCTGTATTTTTTCGTCGAGAGAGAAGGATTAGATTGCCAAGCCGGTTAATCCATTTTTCTCTATCCTGTTCGGTGAAATCAGAAACCCATTGACTGCTTGTGTTCGGTGTCTGCGGAAGAATATGTTCAATGCTAATGGTTTCAGGAGGAGAAAACTTTGTTGTGTGCCCATGATATTCAAGGTCGATCTTTAACAGTATATACCGACAATAGCGGCGGCCATAAATTCCTCCTGAAAGAACCCGCAGAAGATCCTGACTCTCCACTTTGAATACGGCAGAAGTAAACAGGGAATTTTGATCAACTGCCGTTTCAATCTCTCTGATGATGGCATTTGTTCTTTCAATACGTTCTGTCGGTGAAAAGCCAATTATCCAGTCAGAAGAAAACTTCGCATCGAGAAGATACAAAAACTTAAGCAATTCATTTGTTTTATATTTATCGTAGTAGCGTAGAAGGGGCGCTATCCAGAAGTCAGCCTCAAAGCCAAAACGCATTAAGGTAAGCTGGTTATAGAGCTCAAAGCTATTTGTCAGGCTGTAATTATCATCATCAAAAAGACTGCGATAGTGCCTATAATAACGATCGATAAAATCGAAAGTAGGTTTGCCTTTAATCAACAACGGAGGTTTTGGAGTATAGCTTTTTTTAATGCGGTCATACTCTTTAGGAGCATACACATTATCTTCATATTCTTTAAGCAGATTATAACCTGCCTTTTGTTTAACAAGTATGGTTCTAATGTGGGAGAGAAAATTATCGAAATCCTCAGCAAAGTATTCCTCAATGCTCTCCCATGTTTTTGCGTATTTGGTTCTGTCGGTAGCATCGGCAATCTTAGCAAGGTTCTCGGTTTTCAGAATATCGCTATTGCGTAGTTTTATTCCTCGGGTGTTCATAACAGTAAAGAGATGAAAGGCATCTTCCAACTCTTCGGTCGCTACATAAATCATCAATACATTTGAGCGTAGAAATGGAAAAATTTCGTCTATAGAGTTCCCGTTCTGGAAAAACTCTCTAATGGTCAGGACGGCACTAGCCATATTTCTGATGGAAATATCTTCATCGCTCTTTTGCGAGAGTTGTTTAAGATCATCAACCTTACAGGTTCCTCCATCGGATTTAATGTAGTTATCTACAAAATCACGCACCTTATCACGTATGTCAAAGACGATACGGCTTCGTTCAGGAATGTTATCATCGGGATTTGCCATTTGATAAATGGTTTCCCGGCACGTCTTTTTACGTACCTCGTTGGAAGTTGGAGTTAGGTCACGAACCACGGCAGTAATCAGGAATAGTGTTGTCAACCTTTGTTGGCCGTCAAGAAGGTCATATTCCTCATATTTTGTGGTACCATCCTGTTTGTCAGATCTTTTTAGTACCATTGATCCAAGAAAGTACTGAGATTCGGGGTTAGATTGGCGTGCTCGATACACATCGTCTAGAAGTTCAACCACTTGGTCAGATCCCCAAACATAGGGACGCTGATACTCTGGAATTCGATACCATTTTTGAAAAACGTCTTTTACGAACAGTTTATCGCTTTCGATTTTCTGTGCCACTATTACCTCCGTTTTTGTTTATATGAAAATAGAAGATTCACCAATAATGTCGATTGGTTATTGTCCTATGTTTTTGGGCTCTGTCCCACTGCCCCGTATCCCGAATTTTCATGCTTCGTTGTGCCCGCCCCGGGCATGGGGGTTAGCCCATCTTCCGCAGTCATAAAGCTTGGAAGACGTAATATATCAAGTAGTTACGATTAAAATCAGGCTATTTTCGTCACTACATTTTCGATGATCTTTGGTTTATTAGGGAGTAAAAT
>MAEO01000195.1:1926-14453 GCA_001683985.1 Smithella sp. M82 | reverse complement strand
AAAAGTTCTGACATCGTCCGGCAAACACCACCAATGGATTTACAGGGATGAGTTTTACCGACTCATCCCTGTTGTTTTTTATAGTTCTTCTACTTGTTTTTTGATTTTGATTCTTTTTTCCTTGATCATGGCCGCTTTATTGCCTTCCAGCCATGTCTGAATGGCTTCATCTCTTTTAATGGAAATCAGTATTTTTTCGTACATATCCTTTTTTGCTTCAAAGTCTTTCTCATCCAGCTTGCTTACGTCTTTTAGTTTTAATATTACGAAAGTATTGTTAATGAAAAGTGGTTTTTCCGCATATGGTTTGTTTGCGGAAAGCTGAAAAAGAACGTCAGCCGCATCTTGATTAAATCCCAATTTAGGAATAGTATTACTTGGCTGGAAGAATCCGGTTTCGTTAACCTTTAAACCATTTTCTTTAGCTGTTTTATCAAGAGTTTCTCCTGATTTTAGTTTTTCCAAAATTGACTTAGCTTCTTTTTCGGCAATAATTTTCATTTCACTTTCTATAAAGCGACTCCTGACTTCATTTTCTATGGTGTTCAGTTTCGGTAGGCAAGAAGGTTTCTTTGCAACAATCTGCAACAGGTAATAGCCGCCGTTTCCGGTGGTTAAGACTTTACTGACATCTTTTTCCCGCAGAACAAGAAGTTCTTCAGCTATATTTTTAACCGATGTTAATTCTGCCGGCGGTTTTTTTATTTGGAAAAAATCGGTATAGTGAACAGTAAGGTTGTTTTTTTTAGCATAGTCTTCCATGTTGTTTTCCTGATAGATGACATCCCGTGCTTTTTTGGCTTCCATATGCGCGTTTTGCTGTGCTTTATCCACTCCTTTAAAAGAAAGATATTTGATTTTTACCTGCTCGGCAACACGAAACAGATCACTGTTACGTTTTAGATAGTCTTCCAATTCTGCTTCAGTCGGTGTAATTTTCTTTTTGACGTCTTTTTCGGAAATTTGTAGAAAATTAACATTGATTTTTTGATTCTGTAATACATACAAATCATATACTTCCTGATCCGAAACTTTTATGCCTTCCCGAATTATCGATTCAATTTTATTTGCCGTCATATCAAATTTTTGAAGGGTTTCGAAATCTTCGGCAGTAAGTTTGTTGTAATGGAGTATCTGCCGGTATTTGCGTTCATCAAACACACCATTTGTCTGCAATACCGGCATCGACATGATCATGTTTCTTAATTCCTCATTGGAGACTTCAATCTTTAAATCGACGGCCTTGGCAGCGATAATATATCGATTTAATAAATCATTATAAGCTTTTTGTTTAAGATCCATTTTCTTCAGTATTTCCGGAGTAAGCTTTGCGCCTAAGCGAAGACGTGCCATATCTATCAATTTTTCATATTCGTTATGAAATTCGGCTTCACTGATTATTTTTTTGTCGACTATGGCAATGGCGTTTGCGGTACGGCTGCCTCTGCTGGAACCGAAGTAAAGCACAAAAACAATAATAATGATTCCTATAACGGCAATCATAAACCAGCCGCGGGCATGTTCGCGGAAAAATTTCAGCATAAAATCACCTCGAAAGGATAATGAATTTGTACCATAGCAAATGAAATTTTTATTTTATTATAGTCATTTGCAAAATGCAAACATAATTTAAAAAGGCGTTGATTAGGACAGTGAAATACGGTATAGAAAAGCCTCCTTTGGGGAAATCATTATTTTAATTCGTGAAAAAAACAGGAGGATAAATGCTATTCGATTATGTTTTAGGAAAATTTTCCAACGATCTTGCTATTGATCTTGGTACTGCCAATACTATCGTATATGTCAAAGACAAAGGGATAGTTTTAAATGAGCCCTCTGTTGTAGCCGTGCATCAGGATTCAAGAGGAATGAAGAAGGTTCTTGCAGTAGGCAGTGAAGCTAAAAACATGTTGGGACGTACCCCTGGTAATATTGTTGCCATAAGACCGATGCAGGACGGTGTCATTGCCGATTTCGATATGACTGAAGCAATGCTGAAGCATTTCATTTTGTGTGTTCATAATCGCAAGTCTTTGGTCCGACCACGAATTATTGTTGCCGTACCATCAGGAATAACGCAGGTAGAAAGACGCGCGGTACGTGAAGCTGTAGAATCGGCAGGCGCCAGAGAAATTTACCTTATTGAAGAGCCGATGGCTGCGGCTATCGGGGCCGGGTTGCCTGTTTCCGAGCCGACAAGTTCAATGATCGTGGATATTGGCGGAGGAACGACGGAAGTTGCCGTTATTTCTCTTTCCGGAATTGTGTACTCTAAATCAGTGAGGGTTGCCGGTGATAAAATGGATGAAGCAATCGTTCAGTACATGAAGCGCAAACACAATCTGCTTATCGGAGAACGAACGGCGGAAATTATTAAAATTGAGATTGGCTGCGCTTATCCTTTTGAAGAAATTAAGGTTGGTTCCATAAAAGGACGCGATCTGATTTCGGGAATTCCCAAGATTGCAGAAACTAATTCGGAAGAAATAAGAGAAGCCATTAACGAACAGGTAACTTTCATAGTTGATGCAGTTAAAGATACTCTCGAAAATTCTCCGCCGGAACTTGCAGGCGATATTGTTGATCGCGGAATTGTTCTTACAGGCGGTGGAGCGCTGTTACAAAATATAGATATCCTTATCCGTGAAGAAACAGGATTGCCTATAACTATTACTGATGATCCTCTGTCTGCTGTGGCCAGGGGCGCAGGAATAGCATTAGATCAACTCAATGTGCTCAAAGATATTGCTCTTCAAGTTTAAAAAACGTCCGGAACGCAACACAATTTATTCTGGCAGACAGCATTCGATGCAGCGTTATAATTATTTCCCATTGGGTAAAAAATGTTTTTCTTAAGGAAATGCAAAACAGCTATCTTGATCATTGCTCTTCTTGTCATTGCCCTGACAATGCTTTCTTTTAATTTAAGGTATGGTGCGGGAAGAGGTTTCTTCAGTAAAATTGTATTGGAGGCGGTTGCGCCGCTGCAAAAAGGACTGAGTACTTCCGTCAAAAGTATAAGAGATGCCTGGCTGCGTTACATTATTCTGGTGGGTATTGAAGAAGAAAATAAAAAATTAAATAAGAAAATCAACGAGCTCAAAGCGGTTGTGATTCAATATCAAGAAGGTTATCTGGAAGCGCAAAGACTAAAAAAGATTCTATCTTTTACTGATGATTATAATTACCATTTTATTCACGCCCGCGTCATCGGCAGGGAACAGGCGGGGCTTTCCAAAACTATATTGATTGATAAAGGCACGATTCACGGCCTCAAAGTCGGCATGCCGGTCATCGTGCCTCCGGGATTGATCGGCCGTTTGCTTGATGTTTCCTGGCATGCTTCCAAAGTACTGTTGCTTATTGATGAAAACAGCAATATTGACGCTATTGTGCAGCGGACACGAATGCAGGGAATTGTCAGCGGCGCTGGTTCCCGCGGATTTATATTGAAATATATTTCTAAAACTCAGGATGTTCAGGAAGGAGACGTTATTGTTTCTTCCGGCATGGGCGGAGTATTTCCCAAAGGCCTGCTGATTGGTCAGGTCAGTCATGTTGAGCGGCTCGAAGCAAGTCTTTTTTTAAAAATTAATGTAGCTCCATTTGTTGATTTTTCCAAATTGGAGGAAGTATCGGTTTTAGCTTCATCAGAAAAAAGAACTGAACAGCAATGATTTATTATTTATTAATGCCATTTTTATCGATAATATTGGTTATTCTGCAATCGACTATTACCGATGTAATTTTTTTCGGCCGTTTGGTATTTGATCTATCGTTAGTAGTAGTTATTTACGCCGGATTTCGTCTTGATTTAGTCAGGGGTTCATTTTTAGCGTTTGTATTAGGGTTCGTGTTTGATTGCGTTGCCGGTTCTGTACAGGGATTATTCACTTTTATTTATGTGATCATTTTTTTGTTTTCTTTTTTTGCTTCCGGCCGTTTGGCTGCCGAAAAAATGTACATTATTGCTTTGTTTGGTTTTCTTTGTGCTTTTCTGGAAGACCTTATGGTGATTCTATTTTATCATTTGGTTTTTAAGTTTGATATATTAGTAAACGTGTATCTTGTTCTTATCCCGAAGACTTTAATTGTCGGTCTGCTTGCCCCTGTATTTTTTTATATGATGCGCAGGGTGGAGGTGTTTTTTTATGAAAGAACAGCCTAACCTGTTGAGCGGACAGGAACCGCCTGATTTCCGGCGGAAATTTAAAATAATCGGGTCTGTCTTTTTAATCGCTCTTTCCCTTCTTTTGCTTAGACTTGGATATTTGCAGATCATCAGGGGAACGGAATTCAGACAAAAATCAGAAAATAATTCAATTCGTTTTCGAAATCTCAAGTCTCTGCGTGGTCTGATTATGGATCGTAACCGTGTTGTACTTGCAGACAACAGACCTTCATTTGATGTGATTTATATACCCAACAAAAACAAAGGCAATGAATTATCAATTGAGAAACTGAAAAATTTCTATCGAACTAAATCGCTGGAGTTTCTGTACGATCAGTCCGTTTCCCCAAACGCGAAATCGTATTTGCCGGTTAAACTGGAAAAAAATGTGGACATGGAAAAAGTTGCGCTGATCGAAACCAATGCGTTGGATTTGCCGGGCATATATATAGAAGTATCACCGATTCGTTTGTATCTGGACGGAGAAATGCTGGCTCCGGTGATAGGCTACACAGGTGAAGTCAGCAAGAAAGATCTGGAAAACAGCGCCGGCAAATACGCTTATGGCGATATTTTAGGGAAACACGGCATAGAAAAAATTTTCGATTCTTATATCCGCGGACATAACGGAGCGGAACTGGTTGAGGTTAATGTTTACGGAAAAGAGATAAAAAATCTGGGGCGGATTGATCCGGTCTCCGGTTACAATATAGTATTGAACATTGATGCCGATTTGCAGAAAGCAGCAGGTGAGGCTCTTGCAGGAAGATCCGGAGCGGCAGTTGTTCTGGATGTGCGCGACGGTTCGGTTCTGGCCATGTTCAGCGCGCCCTCTTTTGATCCTAATTTATTCAACAGCGGAATTTCCTATGAAGAATGGGAAAAACTGCAAAATAATCCGTTGTGTCCCTTATCCAATAAAGCGATTTCCGGGCAATATCCTCCCGGTTCGACATATAAACTTGTCGTGGCTGCCGCTGCCTTGGAAGAAGGTGTTATAACTTCCGATACCAAAGTATTTTGCAATGGTTCTTATACCCTTGGCAACCGCACTTATCGTTGCTGGAAGAAAGGTGGGCATGGATGGGTCGATCTTCATAAGGCCATTGTTGAATCATGTGATGTTTATTTCTATACGGTGGGGAAAATGCTCGGAGTGGACAAAATAGCCGAATACGCAAAACGTTTTGGTTTTGGAGGAATAGCGGGCATTGATCTGCCTAATGAAAAAAGCGGTCTGGTGCCCACGAAGGAATGGAAATTAAAAAGGAAAAAAAGTTCCTGGCAGATGGGGGAAACGATATCCACAGCTATCGGGCAGGGGTTTAATTTGGTTACTCCGCTGCAATTGGCCAATGCTTACGGCGCTTTCGCCAATGGGGGTACTTTATGGCGGCCGCATTTGGTCAAATACATCGAAACCACGGAAGGGAAGTTATATAAAGAGTTTCTGCCTGAAAAAAAGGGTGAATTAAAATTAAGTCCGAAAACGATTGAAATTCTGAATGGCGCTTTGTGGGGTGTGGTTAATGAATCCGGAGGCACCGGTAAGAATGCAAAATTATCAGGTATCGATGTTTGCGGCAAAACAGGAACTTCTCAGGTTCTGGGCTTGCCGGAAAATGAAATAGCCCGCCGTGCAAAAAGGCTGGCTGCTTTTCAGAAAGATCACGCTTTGTTTGCCTGCTATGCTCCGTTAAAAAATCCGGAAATAGCAATTGCTGTGATTTTGGAAAATGCCGGCGCCGGCGGTGCGGTTGCCGCTCCTGTAGCCCGAAGAATATTGTCTGCATATTTTGAAGGAAAGAAAAAAAACAAGAAACAGTGAACAGTGAATGGAAAAATATCCTCTGTCATTCCCGACTCGAAGACTGGCGAATGCCGGTTGATCGGGAATCCAGGAAAAATTTTTAAGTAATTAAGTTTTAAACGAAGCGCGTAGGATTTGAATTAATTGCTTGAGGCATACTAATGATTTTTCTGAAATTTGATCGTCGTATTTTTCAGCATTTTGACTGGACTCTTTTGGGCTTGGTCCTTGCCGTCTGTGCGATTGGCGCTTTGAATATATATTCCACCGGCTTTAGCGCCGGGGAGGGGCAATCTTCTTTTTATTTGAAGCAGATTCAGTGGATTGCCTTGGGATTAATTTTTATGATGATGATTTTTTTCATCGATTACAGGGTGATCATTCAGAACGCTTATGTGATTTACGGTATCTCGATAATGCTTTTGATTTTTGTATTTCTATTTGGTTATTCGTCTCATGGTTCGCAAAGATGGCTTGGTATCGGTGGTTTTGCGCTTCAGCCCTCAGAGTTGATGAAACTGGTAATAATAATTACTCTGGCGCGCTATTTCGATGATCATAAATCTAATGAACCTTACAAACTGCAAGAACTCTTTGTTCCTTTTTTGATTATTTTAGCGCCTTTTTTGTTGATTTTAAAACAGCCTGATTTAGGTACGGCTCTAGTCCTGATTTTTATTTTTGTTTCTATAGTTTTTTTTATGGGAATAGAGTGGAAGTCTCTGATAATTGTTTCAACAGGCGTTTTGATATCAATTCCCATCGCCTGGCATTTTCTAAAAGACTATCAGAAAGAAAGATTGATTACATTTCTTAATCCCGAAAATGATCCTTTAGGCGCCGGTTATCACATTATCCAGTCAATGATTGCCGTTGGTTCCGGAAAAATTTTCGGCAAAGGTTTTTTAAAAGGTTCGCAGACTCAACTGAAATTTTTACCTGAGCAGCAAACTGATTTTATCTTTTCCGTTTTTGCAGAGGAATGGGGCTTTGTCGGAGGTCTGATTTTGATTATAATGTTCATGTCAATAATCTTCTGGGGGTTAAAAATTGCCTTGCAAGCCAGAGATTTATTAGGCACAATTATATCGTTTGGAATAACAGCCCTGATCTCATGGGAGGTGTTTATTAATATCGGTATGGTTTTAGGAATATTGCCGGTCGTCGGCATTCCGCTTCCTTTTTTCAGCTACGGAGGATCAGCAATGATTTCATTATTTACGGCTATAGGGTTGTTAATGAATGTGAGTGCGCGCAGGTTTATTTTGCAACGTTAGCAAATCAGATAACATAAATAAAGGAGAATGGGTGTGTGGGAGAAAAAAAAAGAGGTTGAAGAGATTAAAGCTTTTCTGGGTCAGGGAGCAGAGTTTATCGGCAAACTTATCTTTAACGGTTCAGTTCGCATCGACGGTAATTTTCAGGGGGAAATTTACGGACAAGGATCTTTAGTTATTGGTGAAGGCGCTCTGATAAAAGCGAACATTGACGTTAAAAGTATTTATATAAGTGGTGATGTACAGGGCAATATTGAAGTAAAAGAAAAGATCAATATCCATTCCACCGGCAAATTTCTGGGCGATGTTAATACTCCGGTATTTATAATGGAGGAAGGCGCTCTTTTTGACGGTCGGTCACATATGTCTGAAGCAACTGAGAAAAGAAAGGAAAATCATCAGGCTGATTGATTATGGATCCAACCGGCAATCAAGACCTTTTTTATGAAAAACTATTTATTAACGTAAACATTAATCATTTTAATCTTTTTCTCCTGTTATAATAATCATTTATAAAAATTTAGACTGCCGGTCAGAAAAATACTTGACAAGCAAATAATGTTGTGATTAGTAACCTCACGGTTTTGAGTATCGGGTTAGTAGAATTTCCAGTTCTTCTGGCTTTAAATATTCAAAACACACATGAGTATAAAACTTCATGCAGTCGAAGTTGTGCATACTGATAAAAACTGCCCAATGTTTTGCATGTGATTTTTTATAGAAATTGCAAAAGATAAACAGAGGTAAAAAATGGTTAAAGTCATTCCTGATTATACGATGTTGATCCAAATGATTATTTTTCTGGCTTTAATTTTTGTCCTTAACATTCTTCTTTACAAACCAATCCTGTCCATAATTGATCGACGAAAAAAACAACTGGAAGAGTCAGAGAACGAAATAAAGCTATTTAATGAATCTGTGGAAAAGAGAGTCGCCGAGTACGAGGAAAAATTAAAGCAAGCCAAAATTAAAGCAACAGAACTGAAAAAAGAGATAATTCAAGAAGGTGCAAATCAGGCTAAAAACATCGTCGATGCCGTTCGCAATGAAATCCCTGTAATGGCGCGGGAGTTTCAGCAGAAGATGGATAAGGAAGTCGAAAAAGCCAAATTAGTTCTGGACAGCCATTCTAAAGAATTATCTGTACAGATTGCGCAGAAAGTACTGGGGAGGCCGGTGCAATGAAAAAAACACTCTCTTCCGTTATTTCGATAGTAGTTTTGCTGATCATGGCTGGCGTTGCTTTGGCTTCCGGTGATGCCGAGGGTGGCCACGAAGGAAATAAGTGGATTGATTTAGGCAAAAAGACTTTTAATTTTGTTGTGCTGATAGGGTTACTCTACTGGCTCTTGGCTGCCAAGATGAAGGAATTTTTTACCGGCCGCCGCGCAGAAATCAAGGAAACTCTTGAAAAATCAGTGGAGAAAAAGGCGGAAGCCGAAAAGAAGCACCGTGAATATTCAGAAAAACTCGACAAAGCATCTTTGGAAATTGACGGTATTTTTGAAATGATTAAGGCGCAAGGCGTTACTGAAAAACAAAAAATTATTGAAGATGCCGAAAAAACCGCCAAGAAGATGAAAGAAGATGCTCAGGCGCGCATTGAACAGGAACTGAAGAAAGCAGCAGACCAGTTAAAGGCGCAGGCAGCTCAAGCTTCAGTGCAAATGGCTGAAGAAATTCTTAAGCGAAGCATTACGGCACAAGATCATGAAACAATGGTTAAAGAATATATGGGAAAGGTGGTAAGCAAACATTGATCAGCAATATTTCCAAGCGTTATGCACGTGCTTTTTTTGACATTGCAACTGAGCAGAAGCAAATAGAGCAATACTATGATGAGCTGAAGCAGTTTGCATCAGTTGTTTCCCAAAACAAATCTTTAAGCGATTTTTTAGCTAATCCCATTTTTGATCAGGCAAGTAAGAAAGGCGTTGTAGAAAGTTTAATCGCCAAACTGAAATTGTCCGGCATGACAATCAGCTTTTTAAAGCTGTTGGTGGATAAGAAAAGAATCGACATCTTAAATGATATAGTAATTTGCTATCGCCAATTAATGGACGAAGCTCTGAAGAAAGTAAGGGTAAATGTAAAAACTGCATATGCCCTTTCCGATGAGTTGCGGTCTTTCATAAGTTCCAGTCTGGAGAAAACAATGGGTAAAAAAGTTGAAATGACTGTGGAAGAAGATACTTCTCTTTTAGGTGGAGTAGTTATTAGAGTTGGCGATACGCTTTATGATGGCAGCATCAAAAATCAATTGAACAATATGAGGAATCTCTTAGGGGAGGCGAGATAAGGCATGGAAACAATTAAAGCGGAAGAAATTAGTCAAATTATTTCTGAGCAAATAAAAAGCTATGAGAAAAAGCTGGATATAAGCGAGACCGGAACAGTCCTGTCCGTTGGTGACGGTATTGCCAGAATATACGGCGTGCAGAATGCAATGGCGATGGAGCTTCTGGAGTTCCCGGGCGGTATCCTAGGCATGGTTCTCAATCTGGAAACGGATAATGTCGGTGTTGCCGTTCTTGGTGAAGTTACCCATATTAAAGAAGGCGACATTGTTAAAAGAACCGGAAAAATCGCTCAGGTTCCGGTTGGTGAAGCGCTGCTTGGCCGTGTTATAGATGCAACCGGTAAGCCGCTGGATGGAAAAGGCCCGATTGAAACAAAAGAATTCAGACGTATTGAAATGGTCGCTCCCGGCGTTATTCAGCGTCAGCCGGTCAATCAACCGATGTATACCGGTCTGAAAGCTATTGACGCTATGACGCCGATCGGACGCGGTCAGCGTGAGCTGATCATTGGAGACCGGCAGATAGGTAAAACAGCCATCGGAGTTGATGCGATCATCCGTCAAAAGGATACCGGTGTAAAATGCATCTATGTCGCTATCGGTCAGAAAAAATCTACAGTGGCTCAGGTTGTGGAGAAATTGAAACAGTATGACGCGCTTTCTTATACCTGCGTTGTCGCCGGTTGCGCTTCGGACCCGGCCACGCTGCAATATATTGCCGCTTATGCCGGTTGCAGTATCGGTGAATATTTCAGGGATAACGGTCAGGACGCCCTGATTATTTATGACGATTTATCCAAACAGGCTGTTGCTTATCGTCAGATATCTCTGTTGCTGCGTCGTCCCCCGGGACGTGAAGCTTTTCCCGGCGATATTTTCTACAATCACTCGCGACTGCTCGAGCGTGCGGCTCGTGTCAGCCCCGAACTCGGCGGCGGTTCTCTTACCGCTCTTCCGGTTATTGAAACACAGGCCGGCGACGTTTCCGCGTACATTCCGACGAACGTTATCTCCATTACAGACGGTCAGGTTTATCTGGAGCCGAGTTTGTTCTTCTCCGGTATTCGTCCGGCGATTAACGTCGGGCTTTCGGTTTCCCGCGTCGGTGGCGCGGCTCAGGTGAAGGCTATGAAACAGGTTGCCGGAACGCTGAAACTGGATCTGGCGCAGTATCGCGAACTGGCGGCTTTTGCCCAGTTCGGTTCAGATTTGGATAAAGCAACTCAGGCACAGTTGGACCGCGGTGTTCGCTTGGTAGAATTGCTTAAACAACCGCAGTTCAAGCCGATGTCTCTTTCTCAGGAAATTGTAGTACTCTTTGCCGGAACCAAAGGATTCATTGATAAATACGATATAGAAAAAGTTCGTACATACGAGGAACAACTTCTGAGCTTCGTGGAAAGCAAACATCCCGATATTATGAAGGAGATAGAAGAAAAGAAGATAATATCTCCCGAACTGGAAAAGAAGATGAAAGAAGTTTTTACCTCTTTCGATTCTGTATTTGTAGCGGAATAGATGTGAAATCAAATTTGGTTTCATTGGCAAACAAAATTCACTGACGTTCAATAATTAAAGTTGAGGAGAAATTCAGGTGCCCTCGCTAAAAGATCTAAAAAGAAAAATAACCGCTGTTCAAAAAACGAAGCAGATTACCCGCGCCATGAATATGGTTGCTGCTTCAAAATTTAAATCAGCGCAGATGAAAATGGAAAATTTCCGACCTTACGCCGGTAAATTCATGGATGTACTCAACAGTCTTGCCTTACGCGTGGAGACCATGTCGCATCCACTGCTGGCGGTACGTGACCCAAGGAGAATCCGTGTTATTTGTATGACATCCGATCGAGGCCTGTGCGGTGGTTTTAATACCAATCTGATCAAGGCGACGGAAAGGTTTATTAAGGAAAAGATAAAAGACGGCAAAGAAGTTTCTCTTATCGCTGTGGGTCGGAAGGGAAGAGATTTTTTCCGTAAGAAAGCCAACATAATTGCGCAAAAGACAGATGTTTTAAATAAGTTTGACATGACATTGGCTGTTTCGATTGCTGATGAAGTTATTCCTTTTTTTATTAAAGAAGAATATGATGAGCTTTATCTCATTTATAATCAGTTTGTGAATGTTTCTGTTCAGAAACCTACTGTTGTCAGATTATTCCCCCTGCCCTCTATCGGAGAGGATGCCGATGTTGATCCGGACAGACTGCTTGACTATGCTTACGAACCTTCAGCAGAGGCTTTATTAGAGCGGCTTTTGCCGATGTATGTTCATGTTTTGGTTTACCGAGCGCTGCTGGAAACATCCGCAGGTGAAAACGGAGCAAGAATGGCTGCAATGGATAATGCGACCAGCAACTGCGAAGACTTGATTAGCACGCTGACATTGAAAATGAACAAAGCCAGACAGGCAGCAATTACCGCAGAATTGATGGATATCGTCGGCGGCACGGAAGCTCTGGCTAAATCGGGCTAAAAGTGATTTTTCTGCGGTAATTTTCCGCATGTAAAATAAATAATACGACTATTTGCAAGGAGATAGTTATGAATATCGGAAAAATTGTTCAGGTTATTGGACCGGTTGTTGACGTGTCTTTCGAAGAGGGAAAACTGCCCAGTATATTAAATGCCATCTTAATTACTAATCCGGCCATCAATGATCAGGAAGATAATTTGATCGTTGAAGTAGCGCTGCATCTGGGAGATAATGTTGTTCGCTGCATCGCTATGGATATTACCGATGGTCTGGTTCGCGGAATGAAAGCAAAAGATACCGGCGCTCCGATCATGGTTCCGGTTGGCAAAGAATGTCTGGGGCGAATTCAGAACGTCGTCGGTCGTCCTGTGGATGGTCTTGGTCCAATTAACGCGCAAAATAAAATGCCGATTCATCGTGAATCACCAAGCTTTCTGGAGCAGGATACATCTGTTCACGTTCTGGAAACAGGCGTTAAAGTTATTGACCTTCTGGTT
>MAEO01000195.1:0-1916 GCA_001683985.1 Smithella sp. M82 | reverse complement strand
GTGGATGGTCTTGGTCCAATTAACGCGCAAAATAAAATGCCGATTCATCGTGAATCACCAAGCTTTCTGGAGCAGGATACGTCAGTGCATGTTCTGGAAACAGGCGTTAAAGTTATTGATCTTCTGGTCCCGTTTCCCCGCGGTGGTAAGATGGGTATGTTCGGCGGCGCAGGCGTCGGCAAGACAGTCGTTATGATGGAAATGATTCACAACATCGCTATGCACCACGGTGGAATTTCTGTTTTTGCCGGTGTTGGTGAAAGAACACGTGAAGGAAACGACCTTTATCGTGAAATGCTGGAATCCGGCGTTATCAAGCAGGCAGCTTTGATCTACGGACAGATGACAGAACCTCCCGGAGCAAGAGCTAGAGTTGCTTTAACGGGTCTGGCAGCTGCGGAATACTTCCGCGATGTTGAAGGTCAGGACGTACTCTTCTTCGTTGATAATATTTTCCGTTTCACGCAGGCCGGTTCTGAAGTTTCGGCTCTGTTGGGACGTATGCCTTCCGCGGTCGGTTATCAGCCGACTCTGGCTACAGACCTTGGCGAACTTCAGGAACGCATTACCTCAACAAACAAAGGTTCGATTACCGCCGTTCAGTGCGTTTACGTTCCCGCCGACGACTTGACCGACCCGGCTCCCGCGACCACCTTTGCGCATCTTGACGGAACGGTCGTTTTGTCCCGTCCGATCGCCGAACTCGGTATTTATCCCGCGGTGGATCCGCTGGATTCAACATCCCGTATTCTTGATCCTAATGTTTTGGGTCAGGAACATTATGCCGTTGCCCGTCAGGTACAGGTTACCTTGCAGAAATATAAAGACCTGCAGGACATCATCGCCATTCTGGGCATGGATGAACTATCTGAAGAAGATAAACTGACGGTTAGCCGCGCCAGAAAGATTCAGAGATTCCTGTCTCAGCCGTTTTTCGTTGCCGCTCAGTTTACAGGTACGGAAGGTAAATTTGTTTCCGTTCCGGATACGATCAGAGGCTTTAAAGAAATACTGGAAGGCAAACACGATGATCTGCCCGAGCAGGCTTTTTATATGGTCGGTGGTATTGAAGAAGCCGTGGAAAAAGCCAAGAAGATTGCTGGTGAATAATTATTGCGCTGGAGAAAATAAATGGCTGATGAATTAATGTTGGAAATTGTATCGCCGGAGAAAATGGTTTTTTCAGGCAAAATTGAGGAAGTGACCATCCCGGGCACGGAAGGTGAATTCGGTGTATTGCGTGGTCATGAACCATTTTTAAGTTCTGTGGGTATTGGTGAATTAAATTTTCTTAAAGATGGTAAGAAGATTTATTATGCAGTCAATACCGGTTATGCGGAAGTTACCTTTGATAAAGTTACAGTTCTGATTGAAACCGCTGAAAGATCTGATCACATTGATAAAGAAAGAGCTCTTAAAGCAAAGAATAACGCTGAAACACGTTTAAGTCAGCTGACCAGGGAAGATGTCGAATATGAATTAGCTCGCGCTGCCTTGGCCAGAGCAACAGCGCGCATAAGCGTTGCTGAAAAACAGTAAAAATATATTGACATTCATACATGATTGCATTATCTTCATCATCAGTAGGTGGCAGCGTCAAAATGTTGTTTTTGAGCATGCCGGTTAAGTGTTGTTTAACATTAAAAATAATTTAGGAGAATGAGGAGGTAAACATGAAAAAAAGATTTTTTAGTTTTGTAGCAGTAACAATGGTGGTGATGTTTTTGTCTGTCGGTTCCGTTTTTGCGGCAGAAGATGGGAAGAATTTTATCGCCAATAAAGTTGGTGTCGGTTATCAGGGAATGTTTGCTGGTAGTTATATTAACGGTATTTCAGTGAGAGCTTTGCACAACTTCGATTTAGACCCGGCTCACCACTGGCTGTTCCCGACGAAGAGGCCGTACCGAATTTTTTGA
>MAEO01000194.1 GCA_001683985.1 Smithella sp. M82 | reverse complement strand
ATTGATCATTTTTTGTGGCAGAAGTTCGGAGAGCAGGCGTCTCATATACATTCTTTCGATGAAAATGACATGCTGGAACACTGGCGGGAATTTTATCGAAACGGAGACTATCTCGCCGCTTTTTGGGGCATCGTTACACGTTCCCAGCTTTCTGATAAAGCAAAATATGAAATCTTTGGAACGGTGCACATGTCCATGCACAAGACGGCGGAACAGCACGCCCGCAACCGGCAGCGTCTGGTCTTTCTGGAGGGTCGTCTGGCCGCACAGGATAAAAAAATCAGGATGCTCGGGGCGTCCCGCCGTCAACTGCAAAAGGATTACGATGAGCTTGCCCGGCGGGCGGCATCGCTGCAATCCATGCTGAATGCGCAACAAAAAAATCAGGAATCGCCTGCCCCTACACCTGCCGTTCCCCCGGAACAACATACCCGGACAGATGCGGAAATTTTGCGTTTGCGGCAGGTTCTGGACGAAAAGACACAACGGACCGGAGAGCTTGAATGTCTGGTCGCGCAACACGAAAAAACAATCGCGCAATACGCGGGGACACTGGACGAACAGAAAGCGGCTCACGCAAAACTGCTCCTGGAAGCTCAGGACGCCTTCGGCATGCTGCTGGAAAAGTCGTCCTGCAGCGAGGATTGTCCTTCGTTCAACCTGTGCCAAAAACGCATTCTCATCGTCGGCGGCATTGCCCGGATGGAATCGCAATACCGGCGTCTCATCGAGGAAGGAGGCGGCGTGCTCGAATATCATGAAGGCCATATGAAAGGCGGAACGCGCGAACTCGAAAATTCACTCAGACG
>MAEO01000193.1:2856-5949 GCA_001683985.1 Smithella sp. M82 | reverse complement strand
GTTCCCCTCTTCGGCAAAGAGGGGTTAGGGGAGATTTTCATGCTCCTTTGTGACGGAGACCGTCATGTGGGTTTCATATTCTCATGACGACTGCCTTTTACTGTGTCAACATAAGGACGGCCAAGGTTCGGCCCCATTCTCTTCAAGACCTCCATTGCGGCATAGATGGATACACGAGCATCTTCATCTACACTTTCAGCAGTCGCAAACCACTCGCTAAATTGACTCGTCTGGAGAATCTTCCACATGATTATTCACTACAGGGAATATTTTGTCAAGCAATTAAACATCTACAGTTTATCCTTAACCCTTAACTACTTAAATTTTAACACTTCTAGCTTCTTTTTATTTTTTAAACCGTCCAATCCGTCTAAAGCATCCAAATCGTCTTTGTTTGTTATGCTCTTCACGATTTGTTTCTACTTAACTACTTAAATCTTAAAACTTAAATCTGTTTCTTTTTAACCTAAAACCTAGAACATAGAACATTTTTTTCTTCCTGGATTCCGGCCAGGACCGCGCCGGAATGACGCCGGACGTTAATGTAGGGCGCATTCCCCGAATGCGCCGCTTTACGGATCGTTCGGGAAACGATCCCTACACCCAGAACGTAGCTTTACGGATTGTTCGGGGAACAATCCCTACACGTTGAACCATGCCAGAATGACGCTGGGCGTTAATGTAGGGCGCATTCCCCGAATGCGCCGCTTTACGGATTGTTCAGGGAACAATCCCTACACGTTGAACCTAGCCGGAATGACGAAAGAACCCAACACCCCGTCATTCCAGCGAAAGCTGGAATCCATTACCTTGCTGAAAAAAGCAGTCACCCCGATTTATTGAGAAGATACAATTTTTCTTACGTTTTTGAAGTTAAAAGCTTACGGTTGACTTTGAATGGAATGACTATTTTTTTGCAGGCGGGCAAGATTGGAAACGAAAGTGCGCCGCAGGTGTTCTACGCGCCGGAGGGTATAGTAATTCAGCGGATCTCGATGGATGTCCTTCATAAGAAGAAGCCGTGATCCATCCGAATACAGAGGCAAATCGATCCTCAGCATGCCGTCCGAAAGACAGTCCGTCTTGCGCCGGTAATAGCCGTTCACCCAGAGCAGGACTGTTTTGTCACGCTGTTGCCGGACGCCCCTGAAAATCGTCTGAGTCCCCGCCTGCGGGGGGTCGTCGCCGTTCATTTGCCGTCGCTCCGGCCCCGTGTATAGAGAGGAATTATCATTCGGGGAATTGACATCCGCGTAAAAGCGTGAATCCGTCCCCTCAAAAAACAAGGGCGCTGTCCCGTTACTTTTCAGATGCAGTTCGGCCCGCTCGAACTTCAGCATCTCCAGCGCCTTTCCGATGTGTGCCCACAACTCATCCAGATTCTTTGTGCTTCCCGCCTCGAGCTGCACGGCAAGGAAGGTCCGCCGCGCCCGGCTGAAACCCGCCTCATCCGTAACGTCGCGGAACCAGCCGTAGAACTTGTCGAACACCAGATATTCCAGGTAGCTGGATTTGCCGAGCAGGATCAGCGCCCCTATTCCCAGGATCACCAGGATCAGCCCCACCATCTCGTTGCGGAGATTGACGATCAGGATCGCCAGCACGCAAAGAGCCACCGTTGCGCCATAGAGGCTCAAAACCACGCTCCGGGAGGAAAGGCCCATGTTCAGCAAATGGTGATGAATATGCCCGTTGTCCGGCTGGAAAATCCGTTTGCCCTTCACCCACCGCCGCACCGGAGAGAGCATCGTATCGAACACCGGCACCCCGAGGGCTATCAGCGGGATCAGGAACAGCGCGCCCACCTGGCTCTTCACCGATCCGATGATCGACAAAGCGGCTACCGTATAGCCCAAAAAGTAGGTGCCCCCGTCGCCCAAAAAGATGCTTGCCGGGTTGAAATTGTAACGCAGAAACCCCAGAACCGCCCCGCCCAGCGCCGCGAAATAGATCCCCGAAAGATAGTCGGCCCGCATGACGGAAAGGACGACCATCAAGAGGCACGTGAAAAAGACAATGCCCGCCGCGAGGCCGTCCAGGCCGTCGATCAGGTTCACCGCGTTGATAAACAGGACAAACCAGAAGACCGTGATGAGGTAGCTCAGGAGGCCGAACTGGAGACCATGCCCCCCGATGAAAATCCCGCCGATCGAAACCCCGCCCGCAAAGGCGATCGTTGCACCCAAAATCTGAAAGAGCAGCTTGATCCACGCCTTCAGCCGGCGGAAGTCGTCCCACAGACCGCAGCCGAAGACGACCAGCGCCCCGTAGAGGCTAAAAGCTATCCGGCGATCAATGACGATCAGATCCGTTATCCGGGTTTCGTACAGACTCGTCAGCGCTATCGTGGCCACGAAGGAAAGAAACACCGCGAGCCCCCCGATCCGTGGAATGGGTGCAGCATGAACCTTCCGCTCCGCCGGCATATCCATGGCCCCCAGGCGGGTCCCCAGCTTTCCGGCCAGAGGGGTCAGAACCAGCGAAAATGCCAGCGCGAGTAAAAAAATAGCAACTAGAGTCGTCATAAATTTAAATATTTAGAGCCAATTGCAAAAGTCCCTGTGCGTCATTCCGGTCCCTGAGCGTCATTCCGTCGAAAGACGGTATCTTGGTCTTTTCAATATATTCAGTGCCCCGGCTTTCGCTAGGGTGACAAAAATAAATTGATTTTGCAAGTGGCTCATTTAAATTAAAATGTAAATTAAAATATCGGCGATTCTTTGGGCGGCCCGGCCATCCCACAGAGGCAGCGTACGGGGGGCGGTATCCCCGGAATTCCGGATGGGGTAAGGCGCCGCGATCACCTCCCGATACGCCTTTAGTATCTTCGCCGGGTCGGACCCCACCAGCCGGTTCGTGCCCATCTCGAGAGTCACCGGCCGCTCCGTGTTCTCCCGAAGCGTCAGGCACGGCGTTCCGAGGATCGTCGTCTCCTCCTGGATGCCGCCGGAATCCGTCAGCGCCACGCGCGCGCGTCATCAGCGGCGCGATCTTCATGAAATTAGGCCGGGCGCCGGCCACCAAAATAAGTCTGATCATTTGAAATTATTTCATCAACATAGTAAACGGCACGTCAAGAATGAATGTCGGGCG
>MAEO01000193.1:1438-2846 GCA_001683985.1 Smithella sp. M82 | reverse complement strand
GGCGCCGGCCACCAAAATAAGTCTGATCATTTGAAATTATTTCATCAACATAGTAAACGGCACGTCAAGAATGAATGTCGCGCATTAATGTAGGGCGCATTCCCCGAATGCGCCGCTTGCCTGATCAGGGACAGAGTTAATGTAGGGCGCATTCCCCGAATGCGCCGCTTTACGGATCGTTCGGGAATGACGCCGCGCGTTAATGTAGGGCGCATTCCCCGAATGCGCCGCTTTACGGATTGTTCGGGGAACGATCCCTACACCTTTACTTTAGGGATTGTTCGGGGAACAATCCCTACTGGATTCCGGCCAAGAGCACGCCGGAATGACGCCGGGCATTAATGTGATGCCGCTGAAATCACAACCGTGCCGGAATGACGCCGCGCGTTAATGTAGGGCGCATTCCCCGAATGCGCCGCTTTACGGATCGTTCAGGGAACAATCCCTACACCCAGAACGTAGCTTTACGGATTGTTCGGGGAACAATCCCTACTGGATTCCAGCCAGGAGCACGCCGGAATGACGCCGGGTGTTAATGTAGGGCGCATTCCCCGAATGCGCCGCTTACGGATTGTTCGGGGAACAATCCCTACTGGATTCCAGCCAGGAGCACGCCGGAATGACGCCGGGTGTTAATGTAGGGCGCATTCCCCGAATGCGCCGCTTTACGGATTATTCAGGGAACAATCCCTACACCTTTACTTTACGGATTGTTCGGGGAACAATCCCTACACGCAGAACGTAGCCGGAATGACGCCGGGCATTAATGTAGGGCGCATTCCCCGAATGCGCCGCTTTACGGATCGTTCGGGAAACGATCCCTACACGTTGAACGTAGCCGGAATGACGCCGGACGTTAATGTAGGGCGCATTCCCCGAATGCGCCGCTTTACGGATTGTTCGGGGAACAATCCCTACACCTTTACTTTACGGATTGTTCGGGGAACAATCCCTACTGGATTCCGGCCAGGGTCACGCCTGCCTGGCGCACCTCGACATATTCCTTGAAGAGACCCCCGATCCGCGGAAGCGGCATCGTGTGAACCTTCTGGTCCGCGGGGAAGTCCATGGCCTCCAGGCGCACCCCCAGCCACTTCACCAGCGGTGTGAGGACAAGCGCGAGTCCCAATGCAATCAGGAACAAAAACAGCAGTGTCGTCATAAATTTATGCTTGCATCCTGTTGGCGCCCTTCAAATCAGGCCCCCGTTCAAATACCTTTGGCAATTTGGATGACGAAACCTTCGTATTTCATAAACTTATCCTATACGCTAATCTAATGAAACCTACATGACGGTATCCGTCACAAAGGAGCATGAAAATCCCCCCTCACCCCCCTTTAGAAAAGGGGGGAACTCAAGCCCTGTCCTCTTTGCCCAAGAGGGGGAACTTCCCCCTTTAGAAAAAGG
>MAEO01000193.1:0-1111 GCA_001683985.1 Smithella sp. M82 | reverse complement strand
GGGGGATGGAGGGGGATTTGATGAGGATAGTTTTTAAATAACAATATAAACAATAACTTAGATGTGTATTTTCAGAGGAAGTTTAAGAACGGTTTGTCTTTCCGGCCTGTCTTTCTCTTTATCCGTCCCCTCCCCTAATTAATCACCTCAGAGCATCGAGACCATTACGGTCCAGAATATTCAGCAATTTGAGAGAAGGTCCGGCAGGATGTTTATCTCCGATTTCCCACTTTTGAATAGTAGAAAGACTGGTGTTGAGAACCGCCGCCATAACGGCCTGGCTAAGACAATAACGTTCGCGTAAAGAACGAATCTGCTTCGCGGAATAAGAAACCACGGGTTCGATACACAAAAAATCGTACTCACGCATCTTGCGTTTATCTATAAACCCAAGCTTATGCATATCCTGCGCTGTTTCATGGACCGCTTTCAAGATGCGGCTGTTATACTTTTCATTTTTCATCTTCAACCTCCACCAAAGAACCTTCTTCAACGGCAACTTTAATTTGTGCTGCAGACATACCAAGCAGATCACTTGCCAGCATTTTCAAAGCTGCCAGTTCTTTTTCTGAAATATTTTCAACCTCGTTCTTTTCAAAACCAAAGATAAAAAACCATCGGTCACGTAAATTTGTTGCCAGCAATGTCCTTGTGCTACCGCGTTTTCCTCTCCCCGGTAAAGCAATACGTTTTTTCACAACCCCACCGCCAAGATCAACTTCCAGCAACCGCTTCTGAATTTCGACAACGGCCTTTTCCAGTAGCGAATCGTCTAAACCGATCTTTCGCGCCCATCGTGCAAAATGCCTTGTTTTATAGATCATCTTCGTCGGTTACTATACCACTTAGTGAAATGGTTTGCAAGACTAAATTGCTGCTGTTGGGTTAAGGAAAAATGTTATCTGATTCAGAAAATTAGATAAGCGATTAATAGGGCGCTGTTCCTACTTAAAATTAATCAAAATATCGGCGATTCTTTGGGCAGCCCGGCCATCCCACAAAGGCGGCGCACGGGGGCCTGTCCCCGGAACTCCGGATGGGGTAAGGCGCCGCGATCACCTCCCGATACGCCTTTAGTATCTTCGCCGGGTCGGACCCCACCAGCCGGTTC
>MAEO01000192.1 GCA_001683985.1 Smithella sp. M82 | reverse complement strand
TAATTACTTTTTTCAGATTATTTCCCATAAAACTAATCCTCCTTTACATTTTTGAATTTTTCGCAATCGATGCCGTATTTATGTATTTTGTACGTCAGAATACGCATCGTTGTTCCCAAGAGTCTTGCCGCGGCCGCCTGGTTGCCTTTGGTCTTTGCCAAAGCATGCATAATGACAGCCTTTTCAGAGTCAAGAACACACCTTGCCAACACGTCTTCCTGTGAATATGTCTTGTCCTTCATAAAGCACCTCAACCGATGGCCACAGAACCCCTTTCAGCGCTGCTGATGCGCACACATTCCAGAAGATCAACAATAAAAATCTTGCCGTCACCAACATTGCCGGTATGTGCTCCCTTGGTAATGGCCTTGATGGTCGGCTCCACAAAGTCTTCGTTGACCGCGATATCCAGTCTGACCTTGTTGAGCAAACCGCCTGCCTCTTTGGCGCCGCGGTAAATTTCCGTGACTCCTTTTTGTCGGCCCTGACCAAGAACATTGGTAACAGTCATTAAATTTACGTCCACAGCCTCTAATTCTCTTTTGACAAATTCCAATTTATGAGTCTGAATAATAGCAATTATTAATTTCATGACTTGTTCCTCCTATTCGATTACGGTGTAAGCGGCTTCACTTTGCTGTGTTAAATCCAGTCCGATAATTTCGTTCTTCTCTTCAACCCGCATACCGATGACGGCATCCACGATCTTATAAATAATGAACGTCATCACAATCGCAAAGACAACCGTCGCCAAAAGGGATAAAGATTGGACATAAAGCTGATGGGCATTGCCGAAAAACAGACCGTCAGCGCCTGCCGCATTAACAGCTTTTTCCGC
>MAEO01000191.1 GCA_001683985.1 Smithella sp. M82 | reverse complement strand
AAATACGGCATCGATTGCGAAAAATTCAAAAATGTAAAGGAGGATTAGTTTTATGGGAAATAATCTGAAAAAAGTAATTACGGCGATTTTGATTGTTATAATGTTTGCATCATTGCCTATGATTAGCCGGGCAGCGGAAGAATCCACAGATGACAAACCGACCGGCGACGCAACGGTAGCCGTTTTGAGCAAGTACGTCTGGAGGGGACAGGAACTGAGCCGGGACAGCATTGTCATCCAACCTTCCTTGACGGCAGGCTACAAAGGGTTTACCGTCAATCTGTGGGGCAATCTGGATACTGACCCTTATTACAACGGAACAGATAACAAGAGCTTCAGCAGCGCCTGGACCGAAACAGACTTCACCGCGTCTTACTCGAAGACCATCGGACTCTTCAATCTGGGTGCAGGTTATATTTACTATGGTCTTGGCGCGGCCAACCAAGATGCGGCGGATTTGCTCGACTCACAGGAAATTTTTGCCTCTGTAGGCATGAATACGATCCTTTCGCCTACCTTGACGGTCTACAAGGAAATCGACCATTATCACCAATGGTACTTTCTGCTGGGGGTTTCGCACGCCTTTGAACTGAACAAGATAGTATCGCTGAAACTTGCCGCCACGGCAAGCTACCTGCTGAGCACCGACGAAACGACCTATATGGAGTATGACGACAACTGCTTGCCCACAAGCGATAAATTCGAAAATTTCCACGACGGGACGCTGACCGTCAGTCTGCCCGTCAAGGCGACATCGTATATTACGCTTACCCCTATGATATCCTATGTTTTTCCGCTTTCGGATGACGCCAAAGACGAAATGAAGGGCAGAGGAATAACCGGAGAAGCGCCCGCGGATCGCGACAGTTCTTTTCTTTATGGCGGTCTGATGGCCAGTTTCACCTTCTAAAGAGAAAAACAGAAAAACCGTTATCGGTCCGTCAGCCTGAAAAAGGGCAAAATATGACAGGAGGCACACATGGAATCTATTTCAGTTACGCGTTTAATTAAGAAAAGGAGGGAGTGGCTTATGAAATTAAAAGGAAAAAGACTTATTCTAATGGCTTTGGTTATACTGAGCCTGGGTTTAAGCGCCTTAGCTTTTGCCCAGGACCCTACCGGAGCAAAGACCTTAGAGGCAAACCCGCAGGCGCCGGTTGACTATGTCTGGGTGCTGGTTTGTGGTTTTTTGGTGATGTTTATGCAGCCGGGCTTTGCTATGGTTGAGACCGGCTTTTGCCGGGCGAAAAATGCCACTAACTTGATGGCAAAGAATTTAATGGATTTTGTTATCGGCTCGCTTGGTTTCTTTATCATTGGCTATACCATATTGAAAGGCGCGGATAAGTTCGGTTTATTTGGCACAGGCCCTTTTTTCTTACTCGGCGGCCAGTATGATGTGGGAAAATATTTAGATTTCTTCTGGCAGTTAGTCTTCTGCGCTACTGCCGCGACAATTGTCTCTGGAGCAGTGGCAGAGAGATTGAAGTTTTCTGCTTACTTGATATATAGCGCTGCTATAAGTTTATTTATTTATCCAATCTATGGCCATTGGGTCTGGGGCGGAGGATGGCTATCTCAACTTCCTTTTGGCATGGGGCATTTGGATTTTGCCGGCTCAGGAGTAGTGCATACCATTGGTGGAATGGTGGGTTTAGCCGGCGCAATTGCCTTAGGTCCGAGATTTGGTAAATTTGCCAAAGATGGAAAGCCAAAAGCAATCCTCGGCCACAGTATGACCCTGGCAGCCTTAGGGGCATTTATCTTGTGGTTTGGCTGGTTTGGGTTTAACCCGGGCTCCACCTTTAATGCCCATCATCTGCGCATTTCGGTTATTGCCGTAAACACAAACCTGGCTGCCGCCGCAGGTGCATTTATGGCTCTGATTATTGTATTTCTTAAGACCAAAAAGTGGGACGTGGGTATGGCTTTGAATGGAGTCCTTGCAGGTCTGGTTGCCATTACCGCGCCGTGCGCCTGGGTTGAGGCCTGGGCAGCAGTGGTAATTGGTTTGGTTGCCGGCCTTGTTGTTGTTTTAGGAGTTTATGGATTGGAAAGATTAGGCGTGGATGACCCTGTAGGCGCGGTATCGGTGCATGGATTTAATGGTATCTGGGGGTTAATCAGTGTAGGATTATTTGCTGACGGAACTTATGGAAATTACGCAACAACTGAGCCATTTGCCAGAGGTTTATTCTATGGCGGCGGAGCCGGGCAGCTAATTGCCCAGCTTATCGGCGCAGCAACTGCTGCAATATGGGCATTTGTTATGGGATATATCTTATTTAAAGTAATGGATGCTATTTTTGGTATCCGTGTTTCTCCGGAAGAGGAATTAAAGGGATTAGATATACCAGAGCACGGCACGCCTGCCTACCCGGATTTTTATACGATGAATAAGTAACATAGGAGGTATTTAAATATGAAGAAAATTGAAGCGGTAATCCGAGTGGAGAAATTAGAGGAAGTGCGCGAGGCTCTGGAAAAATCAGGCTATCCGGGAATCATGATTACCCGCATTGAAGGACACGGCAAACAGAAAGGTTTAATACAGCAGTTCCGCGGGAGAGAATTTAAACTAGAGCTCCTTCCTAAGATAAAAATGGAAATTGTGGCCAAAGATGAGGATACTGAAAAGATTATAGATACGATTGCCAGAACTGCCAAAACCGGCGAGGTCGGCGACGGAAAAATCTTTGTCTATTCAGTTGAGGATGCCATTCGGGTGAGGACAGGCGAGAAGGGTGAAAAGGTTATCTAACGCAATAGCATTAAAGAATAAGACGTGCTTGATATCGCCCATCTACTGTCGCTTCAGGCAGTTTTGGAGGTAAGATGTACATCGAAATAATACCAAATCTCTACCGGATAAGTACAACTGAATTGAGTTGCCACAGCTATCTTATAATAGGTGATGATTTGAATATACTCATCGACTCCGGGGCGAAAGACGGGATCGATATTCTGGAGAGTGACTTGCATAGAATTGGGCTGGAGGTGGGTGATATCGGTATCCTTATCAACACGCATGATCATTTTGACCACATCGGGGGCAATAAGCATTTCCAGGAGCGAAAAGTGACTATTGCCGCTCACAGGAATGCAGCAGTCAAGATGACATCTGGGGATGACGAAGTAATGATGTGCCGCGCCTCTGGGCACGATGTAACCGGATACCATGTTAATCTCTGGTTGGAGAACATCAATGTAATAGATGCCGGAGGCTGGTTCTTAAAAATCCTCCACACCCCTGGTCACACCTCGGGGTGCATTTGCATCTACGAAGCGAGGAAGCGGATTCTCTTCTCTGGAGATACAGTGTTTGCAAATGGCACTGTATCAATCATTGCTATCTCTGGGAGTTACGGGGAATATGCAAACTCACTCGCAAGGCTCAATACCATGAAAATGCAGCTTCTGTTGCCTGGTCACGGTAGGATTTCAGAGAATGCGGAGGATTGCATTGCTAAGGCGCTCGACGAAGTCAGAAATCGCCATGAGAAGCAAATATTCGGTAAGCAGTTGATCTCTCCAATCAGAGTTTAGGGGAAACCCACATGACGGTATCCGTCACAAAGGAGGATAAAAATCCCCCCTCACCCCCCTTTAGAAAACTAACCCTTCCCCATAAGTTGGGTATGTCATGG
>MAEO01000026.1 GCA_001683985.1 Smithella sp. M82 | reverse complement strand
GCCATTCTAGCCATGAAGACAAAATACCCACAACTGCAATACCTGTCAATTAAAATATATATACTGTCCCCGGAATTCCCCCCAAATATATATACTGTCCCCGGAATTCGTCCCGTCCCCGGAATTCGTCCCGGAATTCGTCCCCGGAATTCCCCCTCTGTCCCCGGAATTCGTCCCCGATTACCCCCCCTGTCCCCGATTACCCCCCCCGATTACTGGTCCCCGATTACTGTCCCAGCCCCTGAAGGTTCTCAGGATTCCCCGCATAAGTCAGACTGTCAAGATTGATGATTCTCCCCTGAAAGTTCGCATCAGCCAGCATGAAGCGGATAAAGTTGCTCCCGATAAATCCGCACCCGCCCGTCACCAGTAAATTTTCACTCTGCATTGACCCTCCTGAAAAAAAGCCCCCGGCAAAGGGGGCTCACGGTTGTATGTTTTTAAAGGGAAATTACCGGAGAAATCCTTGGATGATCATGTTGACCGCCTCCTCATAGGAGAGACAAAGGCTCATCAGTTTCATGAGCTGGTCGCCGGCGATCTTGCCGATGGACGCCTCATGGCTGAGCTCGGCATCCGGGTGTTCGGCACGCAGGGCGGGAATGGTCTCGTTGGCGCCGTTATCCATGATGATCGCATCACATTCGATATGGCCGAAACATTTCTGACGGGCCACCATCGTCGCATAAAAATTCTGCCGGGAATTGCCCTTGATGACAGAACGGGAAACCATGTTGGCGGAACTGTTTTCACCAGCGAGCGTAATCTCGTTTCGGGAAACCGCCTTCTGGTCACCCTCGGTCATCACCCGCTCCATAATCACCAGGCTGCTGCCGGCGCCCAGCACAGCCTCGTTGATACGGTTCGCCTCATCAACCCCGCTTATCTGGGTAAGTTCCATCTCGACATGGGCATTCTCCTCGAGAAAAACCTTCGTGGTGGGGTTCAATGTCCGTTTCCCGTATCCCTGACCGGCAGCGTAGTGCTTTTCAACGTATTTGACCTTCGCACCTTTTCCCACTCTGAATTCGTGGATTCCCTCATGCCCTTCCGGTTCCGGACCACCACAATGTATCCCGCAACCAGCGATGATCGTCACGTCGGAACCGGCGCCGACGACAAACGTGTTGTAAACCACGTCGTTGAGGCCGCTTTCGCTGAGAATGACCGGAATGTGCACCGATTCATTGATCGTCCCCGGAGCAATCGTGACAATAATTCCATCCCTTTCTTCATCGCTTTCTATATTTATGTGGGCGGATACCGAACGGGATTCGAGCTTGCCATTCTTTCTGATATTGTAGGCGCCCTTGGGAATGTCCTCAAGATCGGCGACAGACTTGAGCAGATCCTTATCTAAAGCACTGAGCATCTTGTTCTCCTTCCGGGCACGGATTGAAACTGCATATTCTGAAATCGTTCAGCATCGGCAGGGCGTTTTTCAGATTGCCGTGGTAGCGCAGCTTGCCATGATCAACAATCAGGATGTCGTCGGCCACATCCAGAAAGGAACGGTTGTGGCTGACGACAATCGTGGTCGTCTTGTGTTCGATCTGCTCTTTTTTCAGCAGGTTAACCATCGGCATGATCGTCCAGAGATCTATCCCCGTATCGGGTTCGTCGTAAATGGCGAGTTTCGGATTTCTGGCGATTGTCGTGGCAAGCTCTATTTTCTTGATCTCACCGCCGGAGAGCGTTGAATCCACCGGTTTATCCAGAAAAGAAAGGGGGCAGATGCCCACCCGCCGGACAATTTCAAGGAGTTTCTCCTCTTTTTCTGTTTTTGCCGCCACGGAGAGAAGATCCCGGAACGTCACTCCCTTGAAACGGGCTGGCTGCTGAAAGCTGTAGGATATTCCCGCGGTGGCGCGTTCGGTGATCGTCATGCCCGTAATGTCTTTCCCCTCAAAAAAGATGCGCCCCGCCGTGGGCTGGTTTATCCCCATGATCAATCGGGAGAGCGTCGTCTTGCCGCTCCCGTTGGGCCCGGTAATCGCGTAGAACTTCCCCGCCTCGAACGTGAAATCCATTGCATCGATGATATCGCGCCTCTTTTCTTCCCCGTTTTCGTTCTTTTCCACGACAGAGAAGCTCAAACCCTTCAATTCCAGCATAAACACCTCAAAAATCCTTTAAAGAAACCCGACAACGTTCATCAGACGGCAACCTTCTGATTTTTCCTTTTGTATAATATTAAATTTTACGCTGTTGTCAATCGATATTGCTAAAAAATTTGACAGCGCCCCCATAAAAAGGTTAACAGCCCGTCGAACAATAAAAGAATCCGGGGAAATTGATATTGATATTGAATTGAATTGAATTGAATTGATAAGAACTTCCTTTTTACTGGCGGCAGTATAAGAAACGTTCTCTTGTGTGTCAAGAAAATTTTGGCCACAAAATGTAGGGTGCCGCACCAATGACCCTGCTGGTGACACATTCCCGCATCCGTTCTATTGAGCATTCTCCTCACCTTTCGGTTTGTTCAGACGCCAGGAAGGCCAATTTAACCGGAATTCAGGCAGACCTCACCCACACGCCTTTTTTCACAATGCGTTATGATTGTATGTATTCATCCCAGGAGTATTCGGGGTCGGCGTAACAGTCGGCTTGTTGATGAGGCGGATGCGCGTAGGAATCGGCGGTTTTGGATTCGGATAATGTGGCGGCACAGATTTTTGGCGGCGGCCTTGACCTGAAAAGCCAAAGCCCCAAATGCGTGAGGATGTCCCGAATGACCTACGCGTCTTCGATGAAGCTGATGATCCTCATGGCGCCTTGACATTTCGGACAGACCAGAGGATCAACCTGATATATTTTTTGTATTAAACGCGCCCAGCTTTTTCTAAAAGCCTTCACATAGAATGCAAGGTGTGGCGTCGTCTGTCCCTGTTTCTTTCCGTTTTCCTCTGGCGACGTTGCTGTAATATGCGTAGTAACGAACCATCTGCTCGCCCCTGTTCGGGATATGCGAACACATGGCCGCCAGCCAGTCCAGTGCGGGGAAGTTTTTGCTTGTCCTGCCATCTTTTGCTGTATAGATGACCTTGCCTTCATGTTCCAGATAACGCATGCGTTCCTGCGAGAAAGACGCCCGTATGATGTAACGCGCCAGATTTTCCATCGCGGGTTCATCTTTCGATGCAATCCGATTGCCGCAGAAGATGTTGAAGCCGGAGTGTCGCCATGTCGAGAGCATGGCAACCAACTCTTTCGTTATCTTTCCCCTGTTCAGGAGCATCCTGAAGACCTTGTGCCGAAAGATGGCCTCCAGCTTTTTCAGCTCAAACGGTGGAGAGACCCGGAACATGCCCTTGTTGCCGTAGAAGCAGCCGTCCGTCACCAAAATGTGACAGTGGGGATTGAAGCCGAGAAAATCGCCGAAGGTTTGTACGGCAATAACCGCGCCGGGTATGGGATTCTTTTCATAGACAGCTTCCTGAAGGAATATCTTCAGGGATTCCCAGGCACAACGGCTCAGATCGGCGAGAAGCTTCCTGTCATAAAGGAAATATCTGCGGAGGATCTTCGGGATGCTGAAGATGAAATGCCGATGGGGAATCTTTTTGAGAACATCCATGCAGAGCCATCCCCCGAATTCCACCACGCGCTTCTGGTGGCATGAGGGACAGAAGTGGCGGCGCTTGCAGGAAAATGCCAGCAAATATTCATGGCCGCAATCTTTACATTTCACACGGGCAAAGCCGTTGTGCGGGTCGCCGCAGTCCAGATACCGGTAAATCGCCTGCTCGACATAGGGTCGCCAGAAGCCGTACTGCCGGGAGAAATGCTCGTCATAGATCCCGACAAAGGTCTCAAAATAGTCCTCCACGCAGCGGTAATAATCAGAAGACTGCGGATTTCGCGGGCAATAAACAGCAGCGGGAAGCGGACACGATCTCTCTCCTTCGAGACTATCATGCCGCCATAATGTAGAACGAACGTTCTATTTGTCAAGGAGAATCACGGAAAATATTCGCGTGTTTAATATTCCTCATCACCTCCGCTTGGCCGCCTCGATATCATCTTTGATGAACCCGTAAAAAGTCGTTATGTCCCACTTTTGTCATGCTGAGCCCGTCGAAGCATGTCGTGATATTAAGCGCTTACATTCACCCTTCGACGGGCTCAGGGTGACAATGGTGACTTTTTACGAGTTCATCATCTTTGATTTGATATGGGAATAAAAATGGAGTCCGCTTGCTATGTCAGGGAAGCTCCTTCTGAATTAGGTGTCGGCACAAAGTACGTGTTTTTTATCCGGTAAAAACTCCTCATGAGGAAAAGAAGCGGTCTTCGAAAAGGGTATCTGTTCTTTGGAAAGAACGTAAGTTTATTGAACTTTTCAAATCCTTCGATCATGTTGCTGGCATCCCACTCGACCATGTTTTGGGTTTGATTGAATCTCCACGTGTTAAATGTATTTGCGAGCGCTTCGTTACGAAATACTGCCTCGAAATACAGAGGCCCAGGCAGTAGTAATGGCTTCATGCGGGAGGCTTCCCGGACCGCTGTTTGTGCCGTCTCTCGCAACCTATTCCTGCCCTCGTTGATATACTGTATGCTCTCTTTCCCGGAGGTATAGGCTTCTTTGCGTTTATCCACGATCACTGATTTCGCCCAGGGCAGTACTTGCAGGGCCTGCTTTATGGCAATCTCTTCCCCTGAAACAAAGCCCACGGGCACACCAAATTCACCCAGGTATGCGCCATAGATATCCATCTCACAGGCAAGTTTCCCATTTACCCTGAATTCAGAAAAGATTCCGTAATGGGTGTGTGGGAAAAAGGCATCCGGCGTTCCTGAGGCAGCATGTATGGCGACATAAAGAACCAGATCGTAGTCCGCAATATTCCCGAAAAATGTTGGCCTGATGAAATGTCCCCCAACATAATGGGCCCTGCGATCCAGTTTGTCAATAATGCAGTTAAAACCGACCTCATGGGTGTCTTTTACCGTAACCTGCTGTGCTCCACCATCAAATGCGCCCTGAATCACGCAATTGACATCTTTGGTCAAACATTCCCGGCCATATTGCCACTCCGGCGTTCCCATGCGACATTGGCGCATACGCCAAATGCCAAAGCTTCCCTCCATATCAGCAAAAATGCCCACGTGCATTCTCCTTGTGTCCTTTCAAACGGTTTCTCCAAATGTACTATTTTTACAGATCAAATCTGGAAAAAATTTAAACCATCCTTTGACCGTACCTTGCCTTTTTTGCCGATAAATTCTTGCTTTGTCAGCGCCTCAAGTGAGGCTTCATCCGGTTCGGCTTTTGCCAAAAAGCGATGACCGTTTTGGAGTCTTCCGATGATTATCGCATCTACAGGACAGCCTTCTCTATCATGAAAGATGGTATAGGTCTCAATTTCTGCATTACCAGAGGCGTGAGCCACAAGTTGTGGGCCTTTCACTTTATTCAGTTCCTTCTGGTAGGTATCGGGAACAAAGTTATTGTGGCGGTTTTGCAGCCGCTTTCCCGAGTAGATACCCACTGAATGTTTGCTGATAAACCAGCTCAAAGCTTGAACGAGGCCGAGCTTGTCTTTCTCGTGCCTGAGCAACTCAACCATTTTGCAGATTGCATGCAACGAATAATTGTTACCCGGTCCGCCGAAATAAGGCATATCTCCAGTAATAGTAAGGGGCCGCCGGTCGCTGTCAGCCATGCTCAGCATCTCACGCACAATGCGCGGCGCGCAGGGGAAACAACTGTACAGGTCAAGATAATCGATTTCATCAATGGTTATTCCGGCTTGATCCAGCGCCATAGCTGCGGCAACCTTGGCCGAAGGTGACGAAAAATAATTCACTCGTCCTGATACATGCCAAATCTCCGGAGCATCACCCGATCCTACAAGGTAAACCCATTTCTCTTTGGGAACGCCCAATTCTGAAGCGGTCTGCTCATCCGTTAAAAATAGCGCTGCCCCCTGGTCCACCTGCATGATCGAACACATAAATTTTGTATAGGGAAAAGAAATCATCGGATTAGAGCCTGATACATTAATAATTTCATCCTTGGTTTTTCTATTTCTAAACCATGAAAATGGGTTTTCGGCAGCTATCGCAGACAACCTGGCGCAAAAATCTCCTAATTCGTTGATGTGGTTTTCTATGGAAAGGTTTTTATGATGTCGAAACGCATTTTCAAAAAGGGGATAGACGTTGATAGGAACAGCGAGTCCGTATTTCATTTCCAGAGAAGAAAGTGGATCGCGTAGATCCCCTGCCATCCATTGTTTTTTGGGGGGCAAATCCCACCGCTCAAATGTTTTTCGCTTGATTTTCGCCTCGATTTTTGCGGAGTGAAATGCTTCACCGCCGCAGATCAGCGCGAGTCTCGTATCGCCAGCCAGAATATTTTGGGCAGCCTGGTTGACAAACCATTGGGGGGCGGTTGCCCCGATCCATGTGTAGGCTTTTCGATTTGGTGTAACTCCAATCCTTGACGATAGTTCTGAAAGCGGATCAGCATAATGCCTCGACATGATGTTTACCAGATACAGCGTATCCACCTTCGCTGTCAGCCCTTTTATACATGAATCATCTTGTGCCATACGGACGGCCGCTTCGATCATATCCATGGGTTTTTTGATATCTGCCGGATCGTATGATCTGTTAACGCTCTGCCCTGTTCCGATAATCACAGGGCGTTTATTGGAAGAGAAAATGGGCATTTGATTTTTCCTTATATTGTAATATTTCCCTGATGATAAAAAAGCTGATTTTCATTACGGTAATTCCAAACGATTTAAATATTCTTGAAATTGCTCCCATTCATCTGGAGTAAAGCGGTTTATAAAATGGCTGTTTGTTTGCTCAAACAGGTTTAAAAGATCTTCTTTATGCTTTATGGCCTTAGCAGATGGGGAAATTCGATACATTCGACGGTCGCTCGGTTCCGTGTGCCGTTCAATCCAACCATCTCTCTCAAGTCGGTCAAGGAGTCCCGTAGCAGTGGGTCTGTCTAGTTCCGTCTTATCTGCCAGCTGACTAGGCAACAGACCTTCTTCTTCTAAAATTGCACACAACATGAAAAACTGCCCGTGCGTCAGCCCATACTTCGCGATGCCATCCCGATACCTCCGCCTGATTTTTTGAGAAGCGCTAGTAAGCTGAAAACAAACGCATCGTTCAAATTCACTCATGGCTTTGCCCTTCTATCTTTTGCATATTAAACCGTCTTCTTGCCGCGCTACCCTGCCTTCTTGTTCAAGTTTGATCAAATGACTTTCTACTAACTGCGGTCCTGGAAAGAAACGGGCCGCGGGTTTGTGATAAATTTTGGCGCATAGATCCATAAAAGTTAAAGGAAAATCGCTTAGGTTTCGCATTATGACCGAATCGAAATGGAGAATGTGCGTCCTGGTGCGTTCGATGGCCTCACGCACCCGTCCAATATTTTCGCCATGAGAGGGTAGAATGACATGGGCATTCAACTTTGCAAGCCGCTCCAGACCATCAAGATAACCAATGACTCCCCCGGAGGAGGGCGAATACCAAGCCACCACCTTGCCCACGACATCTCCAGTAAAAAGTAATCCTTTGTCGGGTTCGAAGAGAGAAACATGGCCGGGGGCATGGCCAGGAGTGTGGACTACTTGGAAATGGAAATTACCCAGACACAAGAGATCTCCATCGACCATTTTGTCGGTGGCTCGTGCTGAGGCCATAGGACACAATGCGGCAAAATAATCCAGGACGTTGAAGCTTCCAAAAGGAGGGCTGCTTTCGTTTGTGTTGTACCTTTGGGTAAGGTTAAAATCAAAAGTTTGGTTTAGGCGCTGGGGATCGGCAGCCAGAGGTATCTCAAGCTCATGCAGGTATATTCGTGGGGATATCTCCTGCAACAAAAAACTCATTGCCCCCATGTGGTCGGGGTGGGCGTGGGAAATCACAATGGTGTGGACATCCTGAAGGCTAAAACCTTCATCCTTAAGGAAATTTTTCAGGGCATTGAACTTTTCCTCTTTCCCGCAACCTACATCAACGAGGATGGCCCCTTCCCGATCGCGAATTAGAAATACGTTCGCAGAAGCAGGCCACATGGGGGTTTCTTCTCTCAACACTTTAATCTCATTTATTATATTCATGAATAATTTTCCGATTGTTTATCATAAAAACAAGTTGTGCCAGTCAAAAAAACCTTACCTTTTACATAAAGATATTCACAAGAATTCAGAATCAAAAACTGCCGAATAATCAGGTTTGTGTTGTCATCATTTATACCTTGTCCGCAGAATATTCTGATAAAACAGGTTATTCTTTCTTTCAATTGTATAAATAGTTAGCACACTAATTATTTAAATGCAAATCAATTTTAATCAGTAGTCGTCAAAAAATATGATAATTGATTGGGGAAAACAGCTAATTTAAAAGGATAATTATAAAACAATTTCCTTGTCGCAACAAAATCGTGCAGTGATCTTATTGTTTTGAGTTATAGTAAACAATAAATATTTTTATTATTTCCTTGATAATTACTATATATAGTGGTATTGTATTTTTATACCCCAATATATAGCGTTGTAGAAAGACAGCAAAATTAATATTCTAATTAATTAATGGAGTAGTTGATGAACATTAAAATTAGGAAAAGAGATGGCCGTTTAGTTAAATTTAACGCGGAAAAAATCACCAATGCCATCGCCAAAGCAGGCGCTGCCACGGATGAGTTTGATATTAAAGAAGCGCGTAAATTAACTATCAAGGTTCTGAACCTTGCCGAAGAGCTTTTTAATGGGAAAATTTTATCCGTGGAAGAAATTCAGGATGTTGTCGAAGAAGTTCTTTTGATGACTCCTTATCGTAAAACAGCCAAAGCCTATATAATTTATCGTGATCAGCATTCCCGATTAAGAGATATTGCCAACAGAATGGAAGTTGATCTTGTCGATCAGTATTTAAAGAAGCTCGATTGGAAAATAAATGAAAACAGCAACATGGATTATTCACTGCAGGGATTGAATAACTATATATCTTCTGAGGTAAGCAAGGTTTACTGGCTCAATGAAATATATACACCGGAGATTCATAAAGCGCATACGGAGGGTGATTTTCATATCCATGATTTGAGTCTGCTTTCGGTTTATTGTGTGGGATGGGATCTATACGATTTACTGTTGCAAGGCTTTCAGGGTGTATCCGGCAAGGTGGAAAGCAAACCTGCCAATCATTTACGCAGCGCCTTGGGGCAGGTAGTTAATTTTTTCTACACATTGCAGGGAGAAGCGGCAGGGGCGCAGGCTTTTTCCAATTTTGATACCCTGCTTGCCCCGTTTATTCGTTATGATAATTTAAGTATAAAAGAAATAAAACAGGCTCTGCAGGAATTTATTTTTAACATCAATGTACCTACAAGAGTTGGATTTCAAACACCTTTTACCAATGTAACCCTGGATGTAACTGTTCCGAAATATTACGCCGAACAGAATATTATCATCGGTGGCAAGCTGCAAAAAGAGACTTATAAGGAGTTTCAGAAAGAAATGAACCTCTTTAATAAGGCTTTCCTGCAGGTCATGGCGGAAGGAGACGCCAAGGGAAGAGTTTTTACCTTTCCTATTCCGACATACAACGTCACTAAAGATTTTAACTGGGATGATCCCAACTTGCATGATCTGTGGGAGATGACGGCGAAGTACGGAGTTCCTTATTTTTCCAATTTTATCAATTCCGACATGAATCCGGAAGATGCCCGTAGTATGTGCTGTCGTCTGCGCATAGATAATCGCGAGTTGGAAATGAGAGGAGGCGGATTGTTCGGCTCCAACCCGCTGACCGGTTCCATAGGTGTTATAACGATGAATATGCCTCGTATCGCTTACCTGTCCAAGTCAAAGAAGGATTTTCTGCAGAGACTGGAGATGTTGATGGAATTGGCGAAAGAAAGTCTGGAAACAAAAAGAAAAGTTCTGGAAAAATTTACTGAAGGCAACCTTTATCCCTATACCAGGTATTATTTGCGTGATGTTAAAGAGCGGTTCAATGAATACTGGAAGAATCATTTTTCCACAATCGGTCTTGTCGGAATGAATGAGGCCTGTTTAAATCTGTTGGGCGTTAATATTGCTTCGGAAAAAGGTCAGAAATTCACCAAGCAGACGCTTGATTTCATGAGAAACAAGCTTATCAGTTTTCAGAAAGAAACGGGCAATAATTATAATCTGGAATCTACGCCGGCGGAAGGAACATCGTATCGTCTGGCTAAGATCGACAAGGAAAGATTTCCCGATATTATTACGGCCAGTGAAAATAAGAAAAACGCGGAACCCTTTTATACGAACTCCACACAGTTGCCTGTAGACTATACGGATGATATTTTCGAAGCGCTGGATTTGCAGGATGAAATTCAGACAAAATATACGGGTGGCACTGTATTTCACACCTTTGCCGGAGAGAGAATTGATGAACCTCAATCGGTAAAAAGATTGATTAATAAGATTTGTACCAATTACCGGTTGCCTTATATAACTTTCACTCCCACTTTCAGTGTGTGTCCGTCACATGGCTATCTAAAAGGAGAACAGGAAAAATGTCCGATCTGTGCTGATAACTGTGAAGTTTATTCCCGCGTAGTTGGTTATTTGCGTCCGGTAAAACAGTGGAATAAAGGCAAGCAGGAAGAATTTGATTCACGGCAGGTTTTCCAGTTTAAATAAGCAAAAACAAAGATAAAACACCATTAAGAATTTTATATCCGGCAAGTGTTTTTTTGCGTCTGATATGGAAAGGGCGAAAATGAAGATTGGTGGTTTGCAAAAAGTATCACTTATAGATTATCCGGGATTGATTTGTGCAATAGTATTTTTACAGGGATGTAATTTTAAATGTCCGTATTGTCATAATCCGGAACTGGTCGATCCTCCATTATTTAAAACTGGCATAAAAGAAAAAAACGTACTGGAATTTCTGAATTTGCGCAGAGGAAAAATCGATGCCGTGACGATAACCGGAGGTGAACCGACCATTCAAAACGATTTGGAGTCTTTTATCAGGCAGGTAAAAAATATGGGATTTGCCGTAAAACTGGATACCAACGGTTCCCATCCGCAGGTTATCAAGGCTCTTCTCGCTGAAAAGCTGCTGGATTTTATTGCCATGGATATTAAAGCACCTTTGGAAAAATACAAGAATATTGTCAACGCGCAGGTGGACACGGATTCAATCAAAGAAAGTATCGATCTAATCTTGAAAACAAAGATTCCCTATGAATTCCGCACAACCATCGTAGAATCACAACTTGAGGAAAATGATATTCTGCAAATCGGGAAACTGATTGCCGGCGCTAACAATTACGTCTTGCAAAAATTTGTCTCTTCAAAAACTCTGGACAGCAAATTCCTGAAAGAGAAATCTTTTAGTGACGAAAAATTGCAGAAAATGAAAAATCACCTTGAGCAGAAAATTTCATCTGTTACGATAAGATAAAAGTTGAATGAAAATTTTATCTGTAAATGTTTTAGTATATATAATTTTTTGATCAAATTACCAGGTCTTGGTGTAAGGGGAGCTAAAATGAAAGAAACATATAAAGTTATAGGTATTTACCTGGCGCTTTGTTTTTTGTTGGATGTGCTACAACACCTCCGGCGGAACCAAAATTTTATATTAATCAAGCTGTTTGGAATAACACAACAAAAGACAAGGCTTATAGCGCATGTTTGTCGGCTATGACAATTGAAAGATTTGCCGTTCATCCGCTTGGAACAAAAAAGGTTATGGCCTTCCTGAAGATACTGTAAAACGTTACATGAGCGACATCATAGCAGATCACATAGATAAGTTTTTTGGACAGATAGACCTATTACTGGGCAAAGCCGAACACTATAAAAAAGATAAACCTTTATTCTGATTAAATAATAATTTTTAAGGATAATTATCACATAGAGACGGACGGGCAATCCGGCTGTAATCCTTTGTCAGGTTATACGGGCAGCTTGTATCAGATAAGCGCAAGGCTGTCAGCTATAGCCATTCCCTCACGTGTCGGGCGCAAAAATCCATTCTTTAATTCTACGAATTTATTTTTAATTAGCGCGTCAATAATTGTTTTCTTATCTTTAAGCAAATCAGCGCCGTATTTGGTTTTGTAAAGTTTCAAATCGATTCCGGCTTTGGTGCGCAGGCCGAGAAATAAAGCTTCCAGTTGCAGTTGTTCTGACGAGAGAGTTTCTGAGTCTTCTACCGGCATTTTCCCGCATGCAATATCTTTTAGGTAGGTATTAACTGTAGCTTTATTCCACCAGCGTTTGTTATCCAGAAAAGAATTTGCAGCCGGTCCCAGACCAAGATATGGCACATGCCGCCAGTATTTCTGGTTGTGCCGGGATTTAAATTTATCAAGGCGTGCGAAGTTGGAAACTTCGTAGTGAATATACCCGGCATTTTCCAGTTCTTCAGCTGTGGTTAAAAATAATTTCAGTTCCGTATTTTCATCGGGCAGATGCCAGCCCTCCGATAAATATTTTTTATAGAGCGGTGTTTTGTCATCAAGAGATAGTTGGTAGCAGGAAATATGCTCCGGTGTGAAAGAAACGGCCTTTTGCAACGTTTCTGCCCATGATTTCATACCCAAACCGTGAATGCCGTAAATCAGATCAATTCCCAGATTATTGAAGCGGGCTTTTCTTGCCGCTTCAACGGAAGCAACAGCTTCTTTAGCCGAATGTCTGCGTCCCAGAAATCTTAAAATCCTGTCATCGAATGATTGAATGCCGATGTTCAAGCGATTAATACCGATATCGTGCAATGCTTGTAAATACGCCAGAGAGATATCTCCGGGATTGGATTCCAATGTAACTTCAGCATTTTTATCAATTTTATAATATTTGTTGATCGTCGTGAAAATTTCGGCAAGTTGCTTAGGAGTCAAAAGGGAAGGGGTGCCGCCGCCTATATAGATAGTATCAAAAGATGAAAATGTTTTGCGATAGTATTCAATTTCCTCTTTCAGAGCCGCAATGTATTCGGGAATAAGATTAATTGATTTAATCGAGTAAAAGCTGCAATAGCCGCACTTGCTGAGGCAAAAAGGAACGTGAATATAAAGCCCGGCTTGAGATACTATGTCGTAATTAACTTTCATGAGTTATGTACTTTGCGTGTCCCTTGCCGGCAAGGTGGTGGAAGATGGGAAATCAGAGGGTTAGAAGATTAGAAGCTTGGAAGTTTGGATATCCACCTCCGTCCCGATGATGCATCGGGACACCTCCGCCAGCGGAGGATAAATAATTATTTAGTCGGTATCGGATTTAAGGACTGCAAGGAACGCGCTCTGCGGAATGCTCACCGAGCCGATCATCTTCATGCGCTTCTTGCCGACTTTCTGTTTCTCCAGAAGTTTTCTCTTGCGGGTAATGTCGCCGCCATAGCATTTTGCCGTCACGTCCTTACGGAAAGCGCTAATCGTAGTGCGGGCGATAATTTCACCGCCGATAGCGCCCTGAATGGCAATTTTAAACATCTGCCGCGGAATTTCTTCTTTTAATCTTTCGCAGGCCAGAAGAGCTCTGGCGCGTGCCCGCTCGCGATGGACGATCTGCGATAGCGCGTCAACCTTTTCGCTGTTAACCAGAATATCCATCAGAACCAGATTGCTTTCACGGTAATCAATGATGTCATAATCAAATGAACCATAGCCCTGTGTAACCGATTTAAAGCGATCATAGAAGTCATATATGACTTCGGCCAGCGGCATTTCATAGGATAATTCCACACGTCCGGGACTGGTATAATTCATAACAGAATTGACGCCACGCTTCTCCATGCAGAGTTTCATTACCGCTCCCAGGTAGCGCTCGGGAAGCATCATTGATGCGCGAATATATGGTTCTTCGCCTTTGTTAATTTCTGTCGGATCAGGATAGTGCGCTGGATTATCCACATAAATAACCTTGCCGTCTTTCAGGGTGAAGCGGTAACGTACGCTGGGTACGGAAAGAATAATGGATAGGTCAAATTCCCGTTCCAGTCTTTCCTGAACAATATCCAGATGCAGTAATCCCAGAAAGCCGCAGCGGAATCCCTGACCCAACGCGGCGGAAGAATCTTTTTCATAAATAAAAGACGCGTCATTCAATTTGTATTTTTCAAGAGAGTCGGCCAGATCCTGATAATCATCGGAAGCAATGGGATAGATGGAAGCAAAGACAACAGGTTTGACTTCCTTGAAACCGGGCAGCGGCAGATTGCAGGGTTTGTCCTGCAAAGTAATTGTATCGCCGGTGCGCACATCCGCTACGGTTTTCACTCCGGCAATAATGTAACCCACTTCACCGGCACTTAGTTTTTCGCGTTTGGCGCGGTTAAGCAGGAAATGTCCGACTTCTTCCACTTTATATGTTGCTCCGCTGGATATGAATCTGATGATGTCACCACTTTTGACTGTTCCTTCGAATACACGGCAATGGATAATCGTGCCGCGGAAAGAATCGTACTTGGCGTCAAAAATCAGGGCTGCCAAGGGATTTTCAGAATTGCCCTTTGGTGGTGGTATGCGCTGAACAATCGCTTCCAGAACTTCTTCAATACCGATGCCTTCCTTGGCCGAGCACTTGATATGGCTAAAAGGATCAAGCCCCAGCTCCGAATCAATTTCTTCCAATACCCGATCAACATCGGCGGAAGGAAGATCAATTTTGTTGATTACCGGGATAATTTCCAGATTGTGTTCAAGAGCAAGATAAAGATTAGCCAGTGTTTGCGCCTGTACGCCCTGTGCTGCGTCAATAACCAGAAGAACACCTTCGCAGGAGGCAAGAGACCGGGAAACTTCATAGGAAAAATCGACATGTCCTGGGGTGTCAATCAGGTTCAGGATATAATTTTTTCCGTCTTTGGCTCGGTAGGGCAGGGATATGGCATTGCTTTTGATGGTAATGCCGCGTTCTCGCTCAATATCCATATTGTCCAGAATTTGATCCTTGAAGTTTCTGGCATCGCATACACCGGTAAATTGGATCAGACGGTCGGCCAGTGTCGACTTGCCATGGTCAATATGGGCGATAATACTGAAATTCCTAATATTTTCCATAAATTATTATTAATATACCGGTTTGATTTCGAAGGATAACGAGGCGGCAAGGAGGATGTCCGGCATGCGCCGGATAAACTCTGAGGCGTATTACATATACGTTGAGGACCCGGCATACGCCGGGCAAGATGCCGACGACGATGCCAACAAAGTTATCCGAATAAAGCGAATCGGTATTTAAGATGAAAAAGCCCTCATGAATATAAGAGGGCCTTTATCAAAAATCAATCCACGCAAATTAAACAAGTTTCGCCAAGATAGCATCCGTTACTGCTTTCACGGGAATGCTGCCATCAACCGAAATGACCTTTGTTCTTTGTTTGTAATAGTTAACCGCTGCCAAGGTGCCTGTCTTTGTGTCATAGTAGATGTCGTGACGTTTGTCGATTGCGCCGGTATCCTGGTCGTCAGCGCGTACGGACATATCTTCGCAACCGCACACGCGGCATACCATCTTGCCATCCTTTTCTGAAGGCTTAATGGCGTCAATATAAATATTGTTCGGATGGTTGTTATCTGTTTTGCAAAGTCTGCGACCCATAATACGTTTTTTGGCTGTATCGCGATCCAGATCGATTTCAATTACGTAATCCAGTTTGATCTTCTCTTTCTCCAGTGCTGCCCACAGGGCTTCGGCCTGAGCCAGGTTACGGGGAAATCCATCCAGCAACCAGCCTTTTTTGCAGTCATCTTCTTTGAGGCGGTCAAGAATCATGGGGATGGTAATATCGTCAGGTACCAGTTCACCACGATCGATAAACGCTTTTGCCTTTTCTCCCAGGGGAGTTTTTTTAGAGATATTTTGCCGGAAAATAACACCTGTTTCAATATGGGGCACACCATATTTTTTCTGTACTATCGCACCTTGCGTTCCCTTACCACTGCCGTTAGGTCCAAAAATTAAAATGTTCACTTTATAGAGACTCCTTTCATAAAAAATGTTAAAGTTGGAGTCTTATAATGTATTATCTGCATTTTCGCAATATAAAAGAAGTAGATAAGAAACTGTTGAAAAACACTCATCTGCCGCGTTGCGCTGCAAACCGCACCGCTCAACGTATGATTCATATACGTCTTGCGATTCGGTTTTTGCGCGCCTTGCATCTGAACATTTTTGAACAGTTTCGAGAACTAGATTTTTTAAAAAACGCGAATAATTGATAAAAACTATTTTAGTGACAGGAACATCCGGGAGAACAGGTTGTTGACGAACAAGATGAGCAATTAGAGTTTCCACCGGCAAATACGGACATTATTTTTTGAGATCTTTTAGATCCGCATTTAGGGCAGGAAAGACCTCTCTCATCAGCAGGCGAAAAAATCAAACTCTCGAATATATTTTTACATTTTTTGCATCTAAATTCGTAAATAGGCATTTGGTTTTATCCTTATTTTTTTATAAAATATACCGGAAATCCGTAATGTCAAGTCCCCTAAACAAATATTGTCTTTTTATCGCTTGGGTTTTTCCTTTGTTGGCCTTAGGCTTTTGCTGTTTTCCAAATCTTTAATTTCCTTGGTAATGGCATTGTTTCGTTCGGAACCCTGAGGGAAAAAATTAAGTGCTTCCTTGAAATGGAAGAGGCTGCTTTCTCTTTTTCCTTCTTTTTTAAAATATAAACCGAAATAGTAATGCGATTCTCCCCTGTTCTGGAGTTTGCCGTAGGCCATGGCAATGAAATAATAGATGTCTTTATTATCGAGTACTTTATCTTTAATTTTTAGATAACAATCAAGTGCGTTTTGATATTTACCGGCAGCGAAATACGCTTTGCCCAAAGCTAAAGTTATTTCATCTTTGTCGGGATTTAAATTTGATGCCCGGAGAAGATAATCCTGCGCAAGATCCGCTTTTCCCGTCTTGATATAAATTAATCCGATATTTTTTAAAATATCTTCATCCCGTGGAGACAAACCAAGCGCTTTTTGATAATGATTGAGGGCAGCGCCGGTTTGTCCAAGCTGTTCTTCAATTGTTGCAAGGTAATAAAGAAGATCAACATTATCAGGATCTTTTTTTAATGATTCGGTCAGTTCTCTGTATTTTTTGTCTAGATCAGATTGATCCAAAGGGATGAGAGACTGCATTCTGCTTAAATTGCCGATGATATTTTTTTTACCTTTTTGATGGTATTGAGTTAAAATTAAACTGTCCATGTAATAGATACGATCGTCAGTTCCAGGATGTGTTAGCAGGTAAGAAGGCATGGTTTTAGATAAAAACTCATGCTGTTTTATGATTTTTAGAAAATCAATCATTGCTGCCGGATAATAACCTGCGCTGACAAAATAACTTAAAGCCAACCTGTCCGCCTCTTCTTCGTGTGCGCGCGTATATTTGAGCGTAAGACTACTGGCGCCGGCAACTGAAAAAGCGGCAATGGCCGCTGTGGCTTCACCACCTCCTCCGAGAAAAGCGCCGGCGATAATCGCTGCTAGTGTGGCAACGCTTAACTTTTGAGATTTTTCAATAATGCTGGCGACATGACGGGCGTTGGCATGGCCGACTTCGTGAGCGATAACAGCGGCAAGCTCGGCTTCGTTTTCTGCAGCTAATATCAGTCCTTTATTGATGTATATATAGCCGCCGGGTGTGGCGAATGCATTTATCGCATCGCTGTCCACTATTGAAAAACAAAATTCGAAAGGAGCTTTTTGAGTCTGTGCCAGAATTAAATTTCCGATTTTTTCTATATAATCATTGAGGCTTTTATTTTCGTAAATGAGATGTTGTTCTCTCATTTTATCATAAAATTCCTTGCCCACTTTTTTTTCATCTTCAATAGTGAATTCCGCAAGGCAGGGAGTTACGCGGACCAGCAGGATAAAAATCACAATTGCAAAACAAATATGTTGATTTTGAGTAAATTTACGCATAAGCAATTTTGAAAAGAGTATATTTTAAATTTGTTAATATTACCTCCTTTATAATTTTAAAACAAGATTTCATTTAAAGAAGGTGGCGATTATTTTTGATGGGAAATAAACTTATTATAACTATCGACGGACCGGCAGGCGCCGGTAAAAGCACTGTAAGCAAGATTCTGGCGAAGAATCTGGATTATGTTTATCTTGATACGGGAGCTCTCTATCGCGCTCTGGCTTATAACGCTTTGAAAAAGAAGATATCGGTGGAAGATGTTTCCGCTTTGGCGAATCTGTGTTCTACTACAACTGTAGTCCTTAAAAATATTGACGGCAGAATGAAGGTGTATGTGGACGGAGAAGATGTCGAGGAGAAAATTCGTACTGAAGAAGTAAGTATGGCTGCTTCTAAAATTTCAACATATGCCGTTGTGCGTGAAAAATTACTTAACCTGCAAAGAGAAGCGGGTGCTCAGGGAGGTATAGTAGCAGAGGGTAGAGATATGGGCTCGGTAGTTTTTCCCAATGCGGATTATAAGTTTTATCTCGATGCGCAACTGGAAGAACGAATAAAAAGGCGCTATAAAGAACTTCTGGAAAAAGGTGCCCCCGTTGAATATCAATCAGTTCAAAAAGACATGCTGGTCAGGGATAAACAGGATAAAGAACGCAAAGTGGCTCCTCTTATAATACCCGAAGGAGCTGTAATAATTGATTCGGATAACCTGACTGTTCAGGGTGTTGTAGAGGAAATTACTTCTTATATTTCGATTAAATGAGATAAAAACACATTTTAAGATATGCCGGATTTTCTGCCGGAATTTATGTTGATATTTAAACTTCAGTGTGTTAAATTTAAAAAATTAAAAGAGTTTCAGAAAAAACAGGGGGTATTAGTTTAATGGTTAACAATAACAACATGAATTTAACAAAAGAAAAGGGCGCTGACGCTCAATCTTCAGCCAAGACTCAATCATCTCAACTCAAAGAAGACGGTATGGATTTTAAAGCCCTTTTCGAGCAAAGTCTTAACCAACTTCAATATGGTGACATTGCCGGAGGTAAAGTTGTTCAGGTCAAAGATGATAAAGTGATGGTTGACGTTGGTTGGAAAACTGAAGGTTACATTCCGGCTGCAGAAGTTAAAGACGCACAAGGAAACATTAAAATTTCAGTAGGCGATGAAATAGATGTATTTATTGATAAGAGGGATTCAGAAGGTAACTTGGTTTTATCAAGAGATAAGGCATCAAAGTTCAAAATATGGGAAGATATTAAAAACGCCTGCGAAAATAACGTTCTTATTAAAGGTGTTGTCAAAGAAAAAGTTAAAGGTGGACTTTCGGTTGATATCGGAATTACTGCCTTCCTTCCCGGTTCACAAATAGATGTTCGTCCGGTTAAAGATTTGGATAAGTATATAGGACAAACCCTGGATTTCAACGTTTTAAAATATGACCGAAAACGAAATAATGTGGTTTTGTCCCGCCGTTCAATCGTGGCTTTGGAAAGAGAAGCGGAAAAGAAAAATATTTTAAAATCTATTCAGGAAGGTAATGTTGTAGAAGGTACGATTAAAAATATAACCGATTACGGCATTTTTATTGATTTAGGCGGCATTGACGGATTGCTGCATGTTACAGATATTTCCTGGGGAAGAATTGCCAAGCCTTCGGAAAATTTCCGTAAAGGTGAAAAGATTAAGACGAAAATTCTTTCCTTTGATGCCGAGAAAGAAAGGGTTTCTTTGGGTCTCAAACAGTTGATCGATAATCCATGGGAAAAAATCACAGAAAAATATTCGATAGGTTCAGTTGTTGAGGGCAAGGTTGTAAATCTGACTGATTATGGAGTGTTTGTGGAATTGGAACCGGGCGTTGAAGGACTGGTACATATATCGGAAATGTACTGGACCAGAGAAATTAAACATCCGTCCAGGGTGTTGAGTTTGGGCGAAACGATAAATGTAATGGTTTTGGAAGTAAATCCGGAAACCAAGAGAATATCTCTAAGTTTAAAACAAACAACGCCCAATCCCTGGGAAAAACTTAAAGAAAAATATCCGATTGGGACTATCGTTAAGGGTGTTGTTAGGAATATTACTAATTTCGGTGTCTTTGTAGGTATTGAAGAAAAGATTGACGGATTAATACATGTATCTGACATTTCGTGGAAACAAAGAGTAACCCACCCGTCAGAATTTTTCAAGAAAGGTCAGGAAGTCGAAGCTGTAGTGTTGAATGTGGATGTTGAAAACGAAAAATTTTCTTTAGGTATAAAACAGATAGAAAAAAATCCATGGGATGATTTACCTCAAAGATATGCGGTGGGTAGCGTTGTAACAGGTAAAATAACTAATTTTACAGACTTCGGAATATTTATGGAAATTGAAGAAGGGATAGAAGGGCTTGTTCATATTTCAGAAATAAGTCCAAAGCGGGTAAAAACTTCTTCGGAACTTTATTCCATTGGGGACTCTGTCTCTGCAGTAGTCAAGAGTATTGATCCCAAGTCTAAAAAAATAAGATTAAGCATAAAAGAATTGAAAGCTCCGTCACCGGCGCCAGCATCCAATCAATATATTAACAACAGAGAAAATATAGGATCTAATCTGGGACAGGTATTGGCAGTCGCCAGAATTAACAATCAGCAAAAAGGTGAGTAAAGAATGAGAAAACATCCGGTAATGCTTGGAATGCTCATACTTATTATTCTGGGGGTTTTTTCTTACTTTTTTTTCTATAAAGCCGGTTTATATTCAGGCAAGAGCAGAAGTTTTTCTTTGAAAGATAAAATCGGTGTTGTTAGTGTTGAAGGTGTAATTACGGATTCGATACCCATTACCGAACAATTGGATGAATTTGGCAATGATAATTCTATCATTGCCGTAATCTTACGAGTGGATTCCCCTGGCGGAGGTGTCGCGGCATCTCAGGAAATTTACGATGCCGTAATCGAACTCAAGAAAAAGAAAAAAGTGGTTGCCTCTATGGGTTCGATCGCTGCATCTGGCGGTTTGCTTGTAGCCTGCTCTGCGGATAAAATTGTAGCAAACCCCGGTACGATTACAGGCAGTATTTCGGCAATTATGCAGTTTGCCAATATCGAAGAGCTGCTTAAAAAAGTTGGAGTTAAATCTTCGGTGGTAAAAAGCGGTCAGTATAAAGATATCGGATCTCCATTGAGGGAAATGACTTCTGAGGAAAAAGTGATTGTGCAGGATTTGGTTGATGATATTTACAATCAGTTTATTGACGTGATTGTCAAGGAACGCAGACTTCCAAGAGAAAAGGTTGTCGAAATTGCCGATGGTCGCGTGTTTTCCGGACGTAAAGCAAAAGAACTGGGATTGGTTGATTATCTGGGTGATATGACATTTGCGGCCAAATTAGCAAGTAAGATGGCGGGGAGAAAGGGAGAATATGAATTGGTCTATCCCGAAAAAAAACGATTTTCAGCTTTTGACTATTTTTGGGAAAACGCTGCAAGTAAAATCGGTGATTCTATTAAAGAGAAAATAAAATCGACGAGCAGTTTAAGTTATTTATATTATCCGGGAAGATAGAGTATAATTATGACTAAAAACGATTTGATAAAGAAATTGCATGAAGAGTTGAAAACTTATTCCATTCAGGATGTAAGTTATGTCGTAAACATAGTATTCGACTCGATGATTGATGCAATAAAACGCGGCGAACGTATAGAGTTAAGAGGATTCGGCAGTTTTGAGATAAGAGAAAGAAAACCGCGAATGGGACGCAATCCAAAATCGGGCGCCGAAGTAAAATTGGAAAAAAGAAAAGCGCCTTTTTTTAAAACCGGCAAAGAACTGCGAATAATGGTGAATGATAAAAAATGACGTATCAAACAATAATTGTTGAGAAGAAAAAAGGATACGCTGTAGTTAAATTAAATCGTCCTCACGAGATGAACGCAATTTCCAAGATGATGAGGAAGGAATTGTATGCGGTTTTTGTCGATATGGAAAGCGATCCGGAAATCAAAGCAATAGTGCTTACCGGTGGAGAATATGTATTCTCTGCCGGCATGGATATAAAAGAAATGTCCAGTCTGCCTGAAGAAGAAAGCGATGAATTTCTCAAATCAATGATGAGATATTTGAAAAGAATTTATTCTTACAAAAAACCTGTAATAGCGGCAGTAGGCGGTATTGCTTTGGGCGGAGGATTTAATCTTGTTACTATTTGTGACCTGGTCGTTGCTTCTGAAAGTGCGATATTCTGTCATCCAGAATTGAAATTTGGATTTAATCCGTTTTTTTATCCTTTAAGTCAGATTGTCGGCATAACAAAGGCCAAAGAAATAGTAATGCTGGGAGAACCAATAGGCGCTAATGAGGCCTTGAAAATCGGATTGGTGAATAAAGTTGCGCCGCCGGAAGAGTTTATGCAGGTTGCGGAAAATATGGCTGAAACATTGGCAAAACGTTCGGTTAAGGCATTGGAAGAATTAAGAAATATTTGTTCTATTGTACCGCGCATGGATAAAATGGCCGCGCTGGACATAGAATCGTCAATATGTGCATTACTTTTTGCTCGCGATGAACGTAAAATTCAAATGCAGGAAGTGATATCTCGGCAAAAATCACGCAAGAAGAAAGCGGGAATAAATAAAGTCTAAAAATTATTCCAGTCGTTTTCCTGTGCGGCAAAATCTTTAAGCTGGTCTCTTCTTTTTTTGTGCTGGAGTTTTTTTAAAGCTTTGGCCTCAATTTGGCGGATTCTTTCGCGGGTTACTCCCATCATATCTCCCACTTCTTCCAAAGTAAAAGGTCCGTAGTTGCAGGCAACCCATGTGCAGTTTAGAAAAGCTTCATTTTTCAGACGCCATTCACAGGTTGTATCGGCACAGACTTCAGATATGAGGGTATTTTTCTTCTTGCAAATATATAAATTAATCATGGAGAAAACTCCTTGTTATTTAAATTTTTTCAGTTTTTTCCAAATCAAACTTAATTGATTCGAATATAATTATTTATTTCGGGAAATCAAGTGATTTTTCAAAAGTGTTTTTCAAAAGTTGCTTTTTTCAGCCGGTCTTCTTTCGGAAACGTATTTATGTTCGATTTTTCCTTCATTCCATTCGGGAGAGACATATAAATTACAGTAACAACTGCCATATTCCCTGATATCTTCCGCCCGGTACCGGCAGGGGCAGATAATATCGGCATCTTTTTCTCGTTTTCCCGATGCCAGGCGACAGGGGCAGGACATATAGCCATAACGCTCTTTATTGACAATCAAGTCAGCCAAAATACTTAGAACCCGGTCTTTATCTTCGTTAAAAGAGTAACCTTTAGGTCCCTGAACCTTTTTTAACATGTCATATAATTCAACGGGAGTCATTGTATGCCTAAAACCTCCTTGATATCTTTTTCCTTAAAACCGATGATTATCGTATCACCGATTAAAATTGTCGGAAAAGAACGAGCGGGATTATATTGCATTACTTCTTCCAGAACTTTCTGTCTTTCATTGTCCTGGAGCAGATCAACATCAACAAAATCAAAAACAATGTGGTTATCCTGCATGAATTTCTTTGTTGCTTTACAGTGACTGCATGTGCTTAATGTAAACATTTTTACTTTAGCGGCCATGTTTTTCTCCTCGATTTTGTTTGTTTCATTTAACTAAGTTTATAAAAAATAACAACCGGATAATTTCCAATACTGAAATATCGGTATTGTATGGTTTGATTAAGGCTTCAAACTTTACCAGGGCTTTTTTATTGTCAACCTAATTTGCCGTCAGTTGCGTTTTAATGCAGCACCTGTTGGTTGCTTAAAATAATATTTAAATTTTATTTTTCTTCATGTCCGCGGGTTAAATAAAAAGTTGCCAGATCGAAAAAGATAGTCATGCGTCTTTGCATTTCAAAAGTCATGAAGAGTTCAAGGTTTTTTTGCAGGGCATCCTGCGCCAGAGCGAATGTCCAGATGTGTTTGCGAATCAGACTCAGCGCGCTTAGAGCTTCGCTGATTTTAAAGCCCGCTCTCTTTCTTTCTTTACCGAGCTTTGTATAAAAACTTTTGATCTTTTCGACATCATGCAGGTCGCCCAGCCACAGAGTTAACTGAGAAAGAATTCTATCACATATGTTATATAAAATACCTCTATCAACATTATGGTATTCAGTAGTAGAAGGATTTATCAAAATATCTTCCAGCCACTGTTCAATAATTTTTTCTTTGTTTTTAATGATTATTTTGACCAGACGACGTGTAAGAGAATTTTTAGCGACTGCGGACGGGAGATTTTTTTTGTCGGTGTGCTCAAGGGAATCAAATATTGCCCAGTAATCTCTTCTGCTCTTGATATACTCCTCAAGCGCGAGCTTATTGGAGCGGAAGGCAAGCGGTGGCAGTTTGTTTACTGGCCAGAAGCGGGCTTCAGAGCAATCATCGCCGGCGCATAGTTTTCCACCGGTTTGCTGAACGACAAAAGTCAAAAAGAGCAGATCACCATAAAAACGGCTTTTGTAGGAATCAACATCCAGTAACTTTATAATTTTACCCCTGATGCCGGTTTCTTCTTCCAGTTCACGCAGAGCGGCTTGTTCGATACTTTCTCCTGCTTCAGCAAATCCTGTCGGCAGACACCATAATCCCCTGGATGGAGCTCTGTCGCGTTTGACAAGGAGTATCTGACGGGAAGATTCCAGAATTGCAGAAACCACAGGCAATGGGTTTTCATAGAAATAGGAATTACAGGCAGGGCAGAAATCCCTTTGAACGTTATCCTCGTATTTCTTTATTATTATCTTGCCGCAGTAAATGCAATGTTTTCTTTGTTTCTTCATTGGGTATCCTCTGGTTTTGTGGGATTTGAGCAGATAAAAATTCTGTCGTCCTTGCACATGCTGACAAAATTTTTCTTCATGGCCGTGTCCTGCAATTCGTTAAGAAGCTGACGGGCTATGTTTTTATTATGAACTTCCGTTCCCATCAGAAAAAAAGATTTCTTAAATTGGAAATAATCCAGGAAGTGATCCATTTCGTGAGGCTGAAAAACCAGAGTGTTTTTAAAATCAATTGACTGTACCTTTGAGAAAAACGGCTGAAGGAGTGTTTTGCCTTTTTCTGCGGAAAACTGATCGAAAATAATTTCTATAGGCAATTGCTGGTTGTGGTCAAGAAAATTATTTTGTTTAAGAATTTTCTTAACGATACCTACTATTTCCCTCATATCTTCACGGGAGTGGGTAATGGTGATAAAAAGACCATTTTTTCTGAGGATGCGGGCAATTTCAGGAATCATATGAGGAAAGAAATATAAAGCATAACTGCAAATAACCAGGTCGTAAGAGCTGGAGGAATAGTTTCCTGTTTGTTCGATACCGGAAGAAGAAAAAGTTCCAAAATATCCGGCACGCCGGCAAGCGTTCAGAAAGAAAGGTTTATATTCGGGAATAACATCAATACCGGTGACAGTTGCGTCCGGATGAAGTCTTTCCTTAAGCGCTTCGGTAAAAGCGCCAAAAGCGCATCCTAATTCCAAAACATTTTGACAGTTGGAGAGGTCAACCTGCTTTAAAGCAGTTTTTCTGATATCTTCTTTGTTTGTGGAAAAGCGGCGAATTAATTGAGCTATTGCCAGATGTTTTTGTACGTCTCTAAATACTTTACGAATCTTTTTTTTATCTATAACTTCCGCCATATTATAACCTCAACTAAAAGTATAACTTTAACATTAATTTTCCATATCCATGATCTTATTTACTCTTCTTATATGCCGGTCTCCGGCGAATTTTGTTTCCATAAATTTTTCGATCATTTTGGCAACAGGAACCTGATATTTTACTCTGCCGCCAAAGGCAATAAAATTTGCATCGTTGTGCGCTTTGGCCATTTCGGCGGTAAACAGATCATGAACTAAGGCACATCGGATACCTTTGACTTTGTTTGCGGTTATGGATACTCCAATGCCCGTGCCGCAAAGGAGAATGCCGAAATCATATCTGCCTTTTTTGAATTCATTACAGGCAAGAACAGCGATATCAGGATAATCTACCGGGTCTTCGCTGTTTACTCCCATATCCTTGACATCGCAATTTTTTGTTTTTAAAAATGATATAATTTGATCTTTTAAGGAAACAGCTCCATGATCTGAGGCAATAATAATTTTCCTCATTAAAAATCTCCCGAAATTTTTTTTGAATTACTTATTTCTTATTTTTACAAGATTGCAAAATAAGTCAACAAAAAATCTTTGCTTCACAGGCTTAATTGCGCTAAAAAAGCTACATGCGGGAATTATTGACGAAGTATTTTGATTATCTTTTAATAGAACGCGGCATGGCTCAAAATACACTGGAATCATACGGTCGTGATTTGAGAAGGTTTGTTTCATTTATTCGGGAGAAAAGAAATATATCTGATATTAAAAATGTAACACCGGAAACGGTTGTAGAATATTTAACAAATATAAGGAATGAAGGCCTGACAGCTAATTCCATGAACAGGGCGCTTGCCGCTTTAAGAGGATTTTACAAATTTCTGCTTCGTGAGAAGGTAATTAATCAAAATCCGCTGGCCAATATCGAATTAGCCAAAGTCTGGATGAAACTACCCGATACGATAAGTAAAGGGGAGATGAAAACAATTCTGGCTCAACCTGGTGATCAAAGTATTGCTGCTATACGTAATACCGCCATGCTGGAACTCTTATATGCGACGGGAATACGCGTTTCAGAATTGATTAACTTGACAATGAACAGTGTCAACTGGCAGGTCGGGTTTCTAATTGTCATGGGCAAGGGGAGTAAAGAAAGAATTGTGCCTATCGGCAAAATAGCATACGATTGTACCAGACGTTATGTTGACGGGGCCAGGCCGCACTTAATGCAGAAGAAGAGTACGGATGTTTTATTTTTGAACCGCTTCGGAAAAAAGTTTACCCGACAGGGCTTCTGGAAAATTGTTGTCGGTTACGCCAAACAGGCCGGATTGGGGAAAAAAGTTTATCCGCATACGTTTCGTCATTCTTTTGCGTCTCATCTTTTGGAAGGCGGCGCAGACTTGCGAACGGTGCAGGTAATGCTGGGGCATTCCGATATTTCCACAACGCAGATTTACACGCATGTGACGCGGGAAAAGTTAAGAGAAATTCACCAAAAATATCATCCGCGGGGCTGAGCGATACAGAGAATCTATGATTTATTGGGGGATAAATGATTAATCCACGTTTAAATAATGAAGATAAAAACAGAAACACATTATCTTCAATAAAGAAAATATTGATTGGTTTTGTTTGCGTTATTTTAATTTTTATTCTTATATTGTTCTTTTATCCTAAAGCTTTTCGTTCTTTTGCCTTCATGGCCTTAAGGGTAAAAAACACATTTTCTTATTATATTTTAGATTCCGAACCTCACTTTTATTATCTGGAAATGGAAAAAAACGGCAAAGAAATTCGTGCAAGTGAAAACGAATCCCTGGAGGTGACTTACCGTGATGAATTTGTGATTAAATCTGTGGTCAGTGACGATTTGGCGGGCAAATACATGAGTGTAAAAGTTGAGGGATTAAACAAAGGCAATAACGATCTGGGAATTTTATTAAAAGGTGTTGAGCTGGTGGACAAGATTATAAAAAGCTCAGTCACGATGAATGATTCCGGAGTAGTATCGGGCTACAAAATCTTGATAAATTATCGCAATAAAAAAATAGCTTCCGTTCCTCTTAAGATTTTAATTACGCCTCAGGATTGGTTTAGGTTTGCCAAGGATTCTTCAAATGTAAGAGAACAAATAGAATATTTAAAAAAAGCAATAGAATTGAATAAAAATGATATCAGTGTCCGTAAAATTCTTGCAGGTATATATTCGAGGCAGGGCAGATTGGATGACGCCATAAGCCAATATAAAGGCGCATTAAAGCTCAAACCGGATGATACAATGGCGTTGGTTGAACTGACCAAATGCCATATTAAAAAAAAGGAATTTGACGATGCTGTAAAAATATCGAGACAGATTATTAAAATCAATCCTAAAGAAGCACAAGCTTATATAAGTCTCGGTGTTTCTCTGGCGCAGAAAGGACAGTGGGATCAAGCGATACAAAATTATCGGGAAGCTGTAAAGATTGAACCCAGTGATTATCCGGTCAGATTGAAGTTGGCAGAAGCTTATAAAAACAGGAATATGATAAATTCAGCTATTGAAGAATATAAATATATTGCCGAACATTCGAGAGACGCGGACGTGGCTTTATTTTCACTGGGAGATATTTATTTAAAACTAAAAAGATACGAGCCCGCCATTGAATATTATAAGGAAGTTATCAAAAGGCAGCCACGATTGGTTGCCGCATATGCAAATCTTGCTTCTGCCTATGCCGGAATGGGAAAGTGGCCGGAAGAACTGAATAACTTAAAGAAAGCGGTTTCATTAAGTCCCAACGAGCCGACAGTCAGATTCAATCTGGGAACTGCTTATGAAAGAAAGGGCATGGACTCAGAAGCAATTAAAGAATACGAGAATGTATTAAAAATTAATCCTGAAGATGCCGATGCTCTGGAAAAAATTGGCGATTTGTCGCTTAAAAACAAGAAATTTACTCAGGCCGTGAAATATTACGAAAAGTTGGCGGCAAAATCCTCTAAAAATGGCGATATTTATACCAAGTTGGGTTTTGCCTATGGAGAATTGAAAAAGTATGCGGCATCAGCTGAAAATTATGAAAAAGCTATTAAGTACGGAGCTAAAAACTCCAATTTACACTATAATTTGGCATATACTTACAACAAAATGGGTAAGGAAAGAAAAGCAATTGCCGAATATGAAAAAATATCTCCACCGACTAAGGAAGTGTTAAGTATTCTTGGCGGATATTACATAAAGGAAAAGAAATGTACGCAGGCGATTAACTGTTATAAAAAGATAGTTAATCGGGAACCGCAAAAAGCTTCCTCTTATTCCAGCCTGGGTTATGCTTATGCCTCCTGCAATGATTGGGATATGGCCATAAAAAATTACCGGATTGCGTTGAAATACGATCATGAAGACAATGAACTTTACGCAAACTTAGGAGAGGCATACGAGAAGAAAGGAATGATTCAGGAGGCCTTGAAGGCATACATCAATGCCTATGAGCTTAATCCGGAGTCGACAAAAGCTGCTCAAAAAATACCGAAGCTAAAAATTCAACTTTTACAGAAAAAAGTCCAGAAAGAGACAAGGGGTAATGAACAATGAAGCAAATAAAAATAGGTAACTTTGTTATTGGAGATAATGTAAAATTTGTTTTAATTGCCGGTCCGTGCGTTTTGGAGGATGAAACATCAGCAATGGATACGGCTCAATATCTGAAAAAGCTCACGGCAAAATTGAAAATTCCTTTTATCTTTAAAGCTTCTTATGACAAAGCCAACAGAACTTCGATCAATTCTTATAGAGGGCCGGGCGCGAAAAAAGGATTGGCCATATTAAAGAGGATAAAAGAAGATTTGAATATACCCGTGCTTTCTGATGTGCATCGATTCGAAGAAATTGATACGGCTGCAAAAATCTTGGATGTTGTGCAGGTGCCGGCTTTTCTTTGTCGCCAGACGGATTTTATTATGGAGATTGCCCAAAAGGCGCGTGTAATCAATATCAAAAAGGGGCAGTTTCTGGCTCCCTGGGATGTGGCAAATGTCATAGAAAAGGTGAGGAAAACCGGCAATGAGAATATTATGATTACTGAAAGAGGGGTATCGTTCGGTTATAATAATCTTGTTTTTGATGTTCGATCGTTGCCCGTAATAAGAGATATGGGATACCCCGTAATCTTTGATGCCACTCATTCCGTGCAGTTGCCGGGAGAAAAGGGGACATTCTCGGGTGGGCAGCGTGATATGGTAAAGTATCTGGCACGCGCAGCCGCAGCAGCCGGTGTTGACGGGATATTTTTCGAGGTTCATAAAAATCCGGAGAAGGCTTTATGCGACGGGGCCAATTCTCTTTATCTTAATGAAATCGAAGGATTGCTGACAATGCTGAAAGATATTGACAGTCTGATTAAAGACTCAGTCAAATAATAATTTAATTACTGACAAAACTTGTAAGGAGAAACGATATAGTGAAGAAAAGTATTCAGGAAAAACTCAAAAAGATAAAACTACTGATTCTGGATGTCGACGGTGTCATGACAGATGGTAGTATAATTATAGATGATGAGGGGCATGAATTAAAAAGTTTTAATGTGCGCGACGGACATGGCATAAAGATATTGCAGCGCTATGGAGTCAAAGTAGTTATTCTTACCGGGCGGAAATCGAAAGTAGTGGAATACAGGGCTAAGGATCTGGAAATAGAAGATGTTTATCAAGGAACTTTAAATAAAAAAGAAGTTTTTGAAAAAATACTTGATAAACGCAAATTATCAGCTGACAAAGTTGCTTACATAGGCGATGATATAGTTGACATACCGGTTCTCAAAAGGGTTGGTTTTTCCGTAGCGGTTGATGATGCTCTGGATATAGTAAAAAAGTCGGTAGATTATGTGACTAAAAACAGCGGTGGGCATGGCGCGGTACGAGAAGTCTGTGAAATGATTCTGCAAGCTCAGAGAAAGTGGTCGGAGGTTGCTGCCGGATATGAAATTGACTAAAATTTAAAAAATAATCATTTTTTTCAAAAAATTCGGCAGTTATCATCTCTAATTTCTTTACACGTGACATTCACAATGATATAATAAAAGCAAATTTAGTGCCAACAGCAGGATGTACCGGACTAAATGAAATTAAGTAAGAAGGCAGTCATCATATCTTCAGTCGCAGTAGTTTTCCTGGTGATTTTAATTGCCGTAATATCTGTAATCAGGGCAAATATAAGCAACCCCCCCAATTTGCTGAAAGTCTTCCGGGATAGCGTAGACCTGCAAATAAAAGAATTTGTTTATACGGAAGTTGGTGATGCCAATGCCAAATGGGAAGTAAAGGCCGAAACAGCAATGTATGATAAGAAGCAAGACGTTGCTTCATTTGATAAAGTTCAAATAAAATTAACAACTTCGGATGGTAATATTTTTGAAATGACGGCGGATAAGGGACGGATGTTGATAAAGGAAAAAAATATTGAGATGAAAGGTAACGTGATTATAAATTCCGAAAATGGCGATAAATTTTTCACAGATTATTTGAATTACAACGATGCCGAAAAGAAATTTTATACTGATGCTCCGGTTACTATGAAAAATGACCGTATGAAAATAACGGGAAGAGGATTAGCTCTCTTTATGAATAAGGGGGAATTGCATATTCCTTCAATGGTTAAAGCTAAAATAATTTAATAGAGAATTTTAATGATTAACAAAAAGATTTGTTTGTTTGTTTTATTGTTTGCTTTAATTGCAGCGCTTCGAATTCATGCCGATGATAATTCCTTGATTAAACAATCAGAAGATCCCATTGAAATAACTTCCAATCGGATGGAAGCTTTTAATGAAAATAAACTCGTTGTATTTTCCGGCAATGCGAAAGCCACACAGGGTAATAAAGTATTAAAAGCGGACCAGTTGCGTTTGTATTATAAAGAAGAGTCCGGCAAAAAGGAAAAAATCGGAACGCTTGAGACAGAAGGTGCGGGCGATCTGGAGAAAATAGAAGCGAAAGGACATGTTTTGTTATCACAAGGGAAAAGGACAGCAACCGGAGACGAAGCTGTATATTTTAGAGATAGCAATAAAGTTATTATGACAGGGAATGCCATGTTGAAAGAGGGTAAAAACATTATCAGGGGAGACAGAGTGATAGTGTTTCTTAATGAAAATAGGGGAACTGTTGAAAGCAACACACAAAAACAAGTTAAAGCAATAATTTATCCCCAGGAAAAAAAGAAAGCGGAAACCAATTAGCGCAAGGGTTAAGTGTTATATAGTTATGAACAATTTATCAGCAAAAGGTCTAACTAAAATATACAACAAACGAAGGGTCGTTAATCAGATTGACTTATCGATTTCACCCGGTGAAGTAGTAGGACTGCTTGGCCCTAATGGCGCAGGCAAAACAACAACATTTTATATGATTGTCGGATTGATTAAACCGGATATCGGCGAAATTTTTCTGGATGGTGAAAATATTACTAAATTTCCCATGTATTTGAGAGCACGCAAAGGCTTGAATTATTTGCCGCAAGAGCCTTCAATTTTCCGAAAACTTACTGTTGAAGAGAATATCCTTGCTATTTTGGAGACTCTTGATTTGACGGAAGAAGAAAAAAACGAAAGATTGGAGGAGCTTCTAAGGGAGCTTGATCTGACGTTGCTGGCGAAAAACCATGCATATTCTCTATCCGGCGGCGAACGAAGAAGGGTAGAAATTACACGAGCGTTGGTTACACATCCCAAGTATATCCTTCTGGATGAACCTTTTGCCGGAATAGATCCGTTGGCTGTGGCAGATATTCAAAAAATAATCGAAAAGTTGAAAACAAAAGGAATCGGAATAATTATTTCCGATCATAATGTGCGGGAAACTCTCTCCTGTTGCGATCGTGCCTACATTGTTAATGAAGGATCAATATTAGTTGAAGGCCCTCCGGATAAAATTTCTCAAAGCGAACTGGCGAGAAAATTTTATTTCGGTGATACATTTAATTTGTAAAAAATATTTAAGTGCGTTTTTGAATTATGGCGTTTGAGTTAAAACAGAATTTAAAACTTACCCAACAGTTGATAATGACTCCCCAACTGCAACAGGCGATAAAATTGTTGCAGTTATCCAGGCAGGAACTTATTGAAACAATAAATCAGGAGATGGAAGAAAATCCTCTTTTGGAAGAACTGTCTCCGGATGAAGGAAGTGACGAAGAAGATCAGGCTGACATTGTAGAGGATATACAGTCTGTTGAACGAGAGGAAATAAAAGCTGTCGAGCGTGCCAAAGAACTTACCGGAGAAGGAGACGGCCGCGAAGAGTTTGACTGGGCTAATTATCTCGAAGATTACGGTTCTGTAGGCGTAACTTACGGCAGCAGAGACAGTGAAGCAACGTCATGGGATAATATACTTACCGAGACTGAATCACTGTCAAAGCACTTGATGTGGCAGATGAATCTTTCATCATTCACTGAAAATGAAGTGCGTGTCGGCACTCAGATTATAGGTAATCTTGATAACAATGGTTATTTATGTGCGACAGTGCCGGAAATCATGCAACTGGAAAATGTAAGTGAGGAGTTTGTTGAAACCGTTCTGAAAAAGGTTCAGGAGTTCGATCCGCCCGGAATTGCAGCCCGCAATTTGCAGGAATGTCTCTTAATACAGTCAAGAATGCTGGGTGTAAAAAATAAGATTATCGAGATAATCATTAAAGATTATCTTAAAGAACTGGAATTGAAGAATTATGTTCATATTGCCCATAAATTAAAGGTTCCTCTGCGCGAAGTGGAAATGGCCGTATTGTTAATTAGCGGGATGAATCCAAAACCGGGTAGTATTTATTCTGAAGAAAAAATTCAGCCGATAATTCCTGATGCATACCTTATAAAGGTTGGTGATGAATACAAGATCATCCTTAATGATGATGGTTTGCCGCGATTACGCATAAGTAATTTTTATCGTGAAATTATGGCAGGACTTACTGATCATGGTCATGGTGAGGAAGAGAGAGGTAAAAAATATATAAAAGATAAAGTACAGTCGGCAACGTGGCTGATTAAAAGCATACAACAAAGACAGAAAACAATCTATAAAGTGGTGGAAAGTATAGTTAAATTTCAAAAAGATTTTTTTGACCACGGTATTGATTTCCTGAAACCGCTGGTGCTGCATGATATTGCCGCTGATATAGAAATGCATGAGTCAACGATTAGTCGTGTAGTGAACAACAAATATGTACATACGCCGCAGGGAATTTTTGAAATGAAGTACTTCTTCGGCAGTTCAATTAAAAGAACATCCGAGGGAAATATTGCTTCGAAAAGCGTCAAGGAAGAAATAAGGCAGATAGTCAACTCAGAAGCATCGAAAAAACCTTATAGTGATTGCGAAATTGTTGAAATACTGCGGACAAAAGGAATAAATATTGCCAGACGAACTGTTGCCAAGTACAGGGATATGATGGGGATACTACCTTCTTCAAAGAGAAAGAAATATTTTTAATATATTTTATAGGGTGGCCATATATGGGTATAGTGATGTAAAATATTAATTGACATTTAGTTATTACACCAATATATGACGCGCCTTTATGTCAGTCTGAAAATTAATTTCAGAAAATAAGATTATTGAATATTGATCTGACTAAAACAATTATGGAGGAAAAAATATGAAGATTTCCGTAACTTTTAGAAACGGTGAGGGTGAGAATTGGCAAAAAGTTTATGCAAAAGAAAGAATTCAGAGATTGAAAAAATATTTGGATGCGCCTGCCGAAGCCCATATTATCGTTTCCATGGAAAAGTTCAGACATTTTACAGAAATAAATTTAAGCTCAAGCGGCTGGAATATAAACGCAAAAGAAGAGGCTAAAGATATGCATCTTGCAATTGATAACTGTATAGAAAAAATTGAAAGACAACTTAAAAAACAAAGAGAAAAAATCAGAGAGCATAAGCCAAGGACCATTCGCCGAAGCAAGGAAAAATTGAGTCAGGCGGAAGAAGCTGAAGAAATAACGGAAAACAAAATTGCGGAAACTCGCAAGGTAATATTAAAACCAATGTCTTTTGATGAAGCAATAATGGAAATAGAGGGAACAAAAGATCGATTTATTCTTTACAGAGATTCTTCTTCCGAAAACGTAAGTCTGGTATATCGTCGGGACGATGGCAATTACGTTCTGATTGAAACGAATAGCTAGCCGTTGAGTTGAGTTTGTGTCATAGAATCAAGATTAAAGCATTTAAGATTTAAATATTATTCAAGAGAAAAATAAGAAAAAAGTATTTGTGCTAAAAGCAAAATGAACATTATAAATGATACTGGAAAAATCTGCTAAAAAATATACAGCGCTTAAATCGGGATGATGGTGAAATGAAAAATTTGAGGGTTGTAATTATCACCGGTCTTTCCGGGTCAGGCAAAAGTACAGCGCTAAGGGCTTTGGAAGACATTGGTTTTTTTTGTGTTGATAATCTTCCGGTTATTTTACTTCCGAAATTTCTTGCCATAACTTCGGTCTCTTCTCCGGAAATAAAACGGGTGGCTATGGTTATGGATTTACGGGAGAGAAGCTTTCTCGATAAGTATCAGAGAATATTTGCGGGACTGAAACAAAAGGGATACAAAATCGAGATTCTTTTCCTTGAATCCAGCGACGAATCTCTCTTGCGTCGCTTTAGCGAGACCAGGCGTATTCATCCTCTCTCCGAGAGAGGAATGATTATGGAAGGCATCAAGATGGAAAGAGAAAAATTGTCATCTTTAAAAAAAATGGCTGATAAAATTATCGAGACAACTTCCGTCAATGTCCACCAGTTAAAAGATATAGTGCAGCGTCATTTTTCACCGTCTTCCGGAAACAAGAAAATGGTTATCAATATAACTTCCTTTGGCTATAGGTACGGATTACCTGTGGATGCTGATTTGGTCTTTGACGTAAGGTTCCTGCCCAATCCTTATTTTGTTGAGAGTTTAAAAATTTTTGACGGGAATAACGTTAATGTGCGGAACTATGTCATGAAAAATAAACAGAGCAAGGAATTTTTAAAGAAAATACTGGATTTAATGAATTTACTTATTCCCTTGTATGAAAAAGAAGGAAAAGTGCGCTTAAATATTGCCATGGGTTGCACAGGCGGCAAGCATCGTTCTGTAGTTATGGCAAATAAACTGGCCTCATATTTCTCATCAAAGAAGGACTTGGTCAATCTAAGCCATCGTGATATTAATAAAGATTAGAAACTTTATGCAACCTTCTTTTCATTTTGAGAGAAGAAAAAGAAAAAATCTATCTGATGATATTGTCTTTAATCCAGTGCGGATCCCACCATTCCTGTGGATTGACAAATTGTCCGCCGGCAAGGATGCTGAAATGCAGATGATCTCCTCCGGCTAAACCGGACATACCGGAACTGCCGATTTTTTCACCTTTAGTTACGTTTTTACCGACACTTGTATCAATAACTGACAAGTGTGCATATAAACTGAATAAACCTAAACCGTGATCGATAATAACAGTATTGCCGTAAATACCCAATGTTCCCGTGAAGACAACAACACCGCTGTTGGTTGCCTCAATAGGAGCCTGAGCGTTGGATGCCAGATCCACTCCGGTGTGAACGGATGTACCGACATTTTTGCGATCATAGACATAATCTCTTTTGTCACCGAATAGAGCCATAGGCGCCGCATTGTCCATGCGTAGAAAAGTTCCTTCCCAAAGGGCTTTTGGTGTGGATTTTTTGCAAATATTTTGAATGGTCAGGAAATTCTCATTGCGCGTTTGGGAGTTAATATGGGTAAATACTTCCAATGAAGTTTTGCCTTGCAAAGAAGGAATCATTGCCTGAAATTCAGGCATTTTCTGCCGCAGAAAACTTTCACTCAAATTCATTTTATCACGACGAAATTTCTTTGTTTTAATAACATAGGGGAAGGATAAATTTGTTACGTTACCGGCGTCGTCACGGGCAAATATTATTATCCTGGTTTTAGTTTTATCTGCATCCATCGGCACGGCGAAACAAATGACATAAGAAACTTTATTGTCAATCAATGTGGAATAGCCGGGGACAAAATAATCATTAACATAAACCCCGGTATCGGTAATTTTTTCGGGTGATTGATAAGCAATATAGCCTGTGCCACCCTGATTTATATAATTGACTGTTTTCAGCAGATTAATCTGCGGCGGTATTGTATCAATTCTTATACTGTGGAAAAGAATTTGCTGGTTCCTAAAAAGTGAATAATCTGTTGCGGATACCTTGATAGTAGCCGGACCGTCATGTAGTTTTAAATCCGCTGTATTTAATGTAACTGATAATATGTCCTGTTTTTTCCCTTTAGAAGGGATTATTTTCTCTGCCAGAATCCGACCTTTGTTATCCTGGACAATTTCCACCTTCAAACGGGAAAGGCCGCTTTTTGAATCTGAGAAATTAATTTCCAGTATTTTTTGTCTGCCGATGGCAGTGACATCTTGGGTAAAATTTATCCCGGGTTTTCCTAATTCAACATAACTACCGAAGAGAAACCAACCTAAGGAGGCAATGACTAAAATTGCAGCAACGATTTTAATATGCAAAGAAAATTTCTTCATTGGAAAACTCCTGATGCAAGATGATAAAACTTTGCGGCTTATAGTAATTTATGGGTGGTTTTGCAAGATAAATATATATCCTGTAATAGTTTATTAACAAAACTATTTATTGAAGAGAGTATTATATAATCAAATAATAGAATTATACCTTGATATTGTTGAAAGGTACTGTTATATTTGAAAAATATATAGAAAATGCAATTTACTTAAGTATAACAGTTTCAATAAAAATATTGGGAAGTTAATATATAATGGACAACAAAAAAGTTGTTTTGGGTGTTACCGGAGGTATTGCCGCTTACAAAGCGGCAGAATTAATTCGAGCGCTTATTAAAAGAGGAGCTCAGGTGAGAGTTATTATGACAAAAAGCGCGAAAGAATTTATCTCTCCCCTGACATTGCAGACGCTTTCGCAGAATCAGGTCTATACGGACATGTTTGTTCCGGCTGAAAAATATGAAATGGCTCATATAACGCTTGCTGAATTTGCCGACGCATTTGTTATTGCTCCCGCAACGGCAAATATAATCGGGAAAATTGCGTCGGGAATCGGCGATGATTTGTTATCCACGACAATTATGGCTCAGGAAAAACCAACGCTTATTTGTCCGGCGATGAATGACAAGATGTTAGCCAATCCCATAGTTCAGGAAAATATAAGTAAGCTTAAAAAACTCGGTTACGTTGTTATGGAAAGCGCCCAGGGGGAACTGGCATGTAAAACAAGCGGGAAAGGTCGTCTTCCTGAAATTGCGGATATTATAGAAGAAATAGAAGCGCTTCTTACTCCGAAAGATTTAAAAAGCAAGAGAATTCTAATTACGGCAGGTCCTACTGAAGAGCCTTTGGATCCGGTACGTTTTATAACTAACTTATCATCGGGTAAGATGGGCTATGCGTTGGCTATAGAAGCGCACAGAAGGGGCGCTGAAGTCATTTTAATCAGCGGCCCGACAAATCTGCCACTACCGCCGGTTGAAAAAGCCATAAAAGTGCGCACCGCAAAAGAAATGTACAAGGCAGTGATGGATAATTATAAGAAAGCAGACGTAATTATTAAGGCCGCTGCCGTTGCCGATTATTCTCCCAAAATATTGGCTGCGGAAAAAATTAAGAAAGATAAAAAAATTCTTTCTCTGGAACTGAAGAATAATCCGGACATAATTGCGGAAGTCGGAAAGAACAAAGGCAGACGTATACTGGTAGGTTTCGCGATGGAGACGCAAAATCTATTGGATAATGCCCGGAAAAAGCTGAAAAAGAAAAATATGGATTTAATCGTCGCCAATAATCTGCGTGAAGATGGTGCCGGTTTCCGCACGGATACAAATATAATTACCATAATTGATCGTACCGGGAAAACAGAATCATTGGGGAAAATGACCAAAATCGAAGCGGCGGGCGCGATTCTTGACCGTGTAAAGAAAATAATCAATGGGAATAAAAAAAGAAACAATAATGGATGAGATTATTTCAGGCAGTGTAAAAAATGAGTTACAGGCGGAATTGCTGAGTGCCGTTAAAGCGCTGAAAGGACAGATAGTAAACCAAAATAGTTTATCTGTGGGAATTGAATGGGGAGATAAACGACAAACAATTAAAAAAGAAAAATCATCTTCGCGAAGTAAAGAAGAACAGTTAAAGATAACTTGTCAGGAAATGTCCAATTGCCAGCTTTGTCCTCTGGGCAAAACGAGAAAGAATCTTGTTTTCGGCGCTGGTAATCCCGAAGCGAAAATAGTTTTTGTCGGTGAAGCCCCTGGCGCCGATGAAGATGAACAGGGAATTCCATTTGTAGGAAGAGCGGGACAATTATTGACGGATATTATCAAAGCAATGGGTTTTCAGCGCAAGGATGTTTATATTTGTAATATACTTAAATGCCGTCCGCCCGGTAATCGCAATCCGCAGCCGGATGAAATAAGCAAGTGCGAGCCGTTCTTAAAGAAACAATTACAGATTATTTCACCGGAGGTAATCTGTGCTTTAGGAACCTTTGCGGCCAAAACACTTTTAAAAACAGAGATGCCCATATCGGCGCTACGCGGTCGTTTTCATTCCTGCGAAGGAATAAAGTTAATGCCGACATATCATCCGGCGTATCTTTTACGCAATCCTTCAGCCAAGAGGCAAGTCTGGGAAGATGTCCAGATGATTATGAAAGAAGTTAAGACTTAATTGTTCAAAACAATGAACAAAAGAGGTGTAACAATGTTCAGGAAGATGATTTATGCATTGATTGCGATTTCGGTAATCATTGGTTTTGGAGCTTGGGCCGAAGAAAAAAATCCTTTATTTAACGTCATTACAATTGATGGCGTTATTACATCTCCGACGGCAAAATATGTGGCCAACAGTATAAAAGATGCAGAAAAGGCAAATGCTGAAGGATTGATAATTTTACTTGATACACCCGGTGGAATGGACACGGCAATGCGCGATATAGCCAAAAGTATTCTCAATGCACCCATGCCGGTAATAGTTTTTGTTTATCCTCCGGGAGCCCGCGCCGCATCGGCCGGAGTAATTATTACTCAAGCCGCTCACATAGCCGCGATGGCTCCCGGGACAAATATCGGCGCCGCTCATCCGGTGGCGATAGGTCTTGGCGGCGGAAAAGACATGGATAAAACCATGTCCCAAAAAGTGGAAAATGACGCGGCCGCTTATGCCCGCAGTATTGCGAAGACCAGGGGACGTTCGGAGGAATGGGTAGAAAAAGCCGTACGTAAAAGCGAATCAATAACGGCAGAAGAGGCGCTTAAGTTAAAAGTAATTGATTATGTGGCCTCTGATGTGGAGAAACTTTTGTCAGCCATAGATCAGAAAGAAATTAAACTGGCTAAAGGTAAAAGAAAAATAACAACAAAAAATGCCGTAATCAATAATAAGAAAATGGGGACACGGCAGGGAATTCTTGCGGCTATTTCCGATCCCAATATTTCATATATCCTTTTGTTGGTGGGACTGGCAGGACTTTATTTTGAACTTTCCACGCCGGGAGCAATTTTACCCGGTGTAATAGGAGGAATATCGCTATTATTGGCTTTTTTCGGCTTATCGGCGTTACCGGTAAATTATACCGGAATTTTATTGATAATTTTTGGTGTAATTTTATTTATCGCGGAAATTAAAGTTATGAGTCACGGTATGCTTACCGTCGGAGGAATAATTTCGTTGGCTCTGGGATCATTGCTGTTATTTGATACACCGGAGCCGGCGCTGAAATTGTCTTTTCAGGTTTTAATTCCCGCCGTATTGGTCGCATCGGGTTTCTTTATTGTTGTTATCTGGCTGGCGATTAAAGCGCAATTGCGTAAACATTATACGGGCGCCGAAGCAATGATTGGTGATGAAACGGAAGCGTTGACGGATATTGATGGAGAAGGGAAAGTTTTTGTCAGAGGAGAATATTGGAATGCAAAAAGCGAAAATCCGATTAAAAAAGGCGCAAAAGTAAAAATAATCAGAGTTGAAGGATTAAGTTTGGTCGTAGAAGAAGTAATTAAATAATGTATCTTACTGAAAGAAAAACAAAGGAGGGAACTTTAAATGATAGGGACTTTTTCGTTGCCAATGATAGTGGTCATCGTGCTGGTGGTTATGTTTCTGGCATCAGCAATTCGTATAATGAACGAATACGAAAGGGCTGTTATTTTTCGTTTGGGTCGCCTCAGAGATGTCAAAGGACCGGGATTGATCATCATTATTCCTGGCATTGACAGAGTTGTCAAAGTAGATATGCGGACAATCACCATGGACATTCCTCCGCAGGATGTAATTACCAAAGACAACGTGTCCATTAAGGTCAACGCAGTTGTGTATTTTCGTGTTATGGATGCCAATGCAGCGGTAGTCAACGTTGAAAATTATCTTTATGCTACGTCTCAGCTTGCTCAGACTACATTGCGCAGTGTTTGCGGGCAGGTGGAGTTGGATGAAATTCTTTCGGCACGGGAAAAAATTAATATGCATTTACAGGAAATTCTGGATCGCAGCACAGGACCATGGGGCATAAAAGTATCTTTAGTGGAAGTAAAACAAATTGACCTGCCCGAAGAAATGAAGCGGGCTATAGCCAAGCAGGCGGAAGCGGAAAGAGAACGGCGCGCCAAGGTTATCAACGCTGAAGGCGAATTCCAGGCTGCGCAGAAATTGATTGAAGCTGCTGCTATAATGGAAACACAGCCGATGTCTTTGCAATTGCGTTATTTGCAGACATTGAATCAGATTGCCGCGGAACATAATTCCACAACGTTGTTTCCCATACCCATTGATTTATTCAAACCATTTCTAAAATTAGCGGAGAAGGCGTAAAATCAAATTGGCGGGAGTTCAGACTTCCGCCAATTTAAAAATAATAAATAGGGGGAGAAAAACATGCCAAATGAAAAGCGCAATATTCTTACCGGAGGACTCATTTTAATTACTTTAGGCGTATTGATCTTTATCAGCAGGTTGACAAGCTATAGTTTTGGTCAAACGTGGCCGATATTGATTATTGTTATTGGAATAACCACAATCATACAGCGGGCTAAAGATTTTGGAGGATGGTTTATAACCATTGCGGGAGCATTGTTTCTCGCGATTGAATTTTACGGTATTGAACTTTCCAAATTAACCCAATATTTATTACCGACCATACTGGTTTTGCTTGGTATCTTTGTTTTAATAAGAAAAAAGAAACACCACTGATTTAAAATATTCAATCAGATCAAGGTTTAGGATGAAAGAACAAAATTGAATACTAAAAAAAACAGAAACGGAAAATCGTAAAAATGACTATTGCAAAGAAAATCAGTTCATCAATGACTCAATCATCGATGATCCGCAAGATGTTTGAGGAAGGCATTCTCCTGAAAAAAAAATATGGGGCGGATAAAGTCTACGATTTCAGTCTGGGAAATCCCAACGTGGAACAACCTGATAAATTTAAAATTGAGCTTGTTAAATTAGCCAAAGAAATTATTCCCTTGAAGCACGGTTATACGCCGAATGCCGGATATCCCGAAACAAGAAAGGCCATTGCGGATAAAATCGGCAAAACAACCGGATTGAAAATATCGGCAAATCATATTGTGATGTCCTGCGGCGCCGGAGGAGCGTTAAATGTTATTTTCAAGGCGTTGCTTGATCCGGGTGATGAAGTCATAGTTCTCAACCCTTTTTTTGTTGAGTATCCTTTTTACATAGAAAATTACGGCGGTGTTGTAAGATATGCGAGGACTAAGGAAGATTTTTCTTTGGATATCGATGCCATTGCCAGGGCGATAAACAGAAAAACAAAAGCGATTATTATTAATTCACCCAATAATCCGACGGGTAAGGTTTACAGTAAAAAAAATATTGCTGATTTGGCCAAGCTGCTGAGAGAAAAGGGCAGGGCATACAAAAGGGCAATATACCTTATATCGGATGAACCCTATGCTGAAATAGTATTCGACGGTGTTGTCGTACCCAGCGTACTGAAGGCATATGCCAACAGTATTGTTGCCTATTCTTATTCCAAAACTTTATCTTTGCCGGGCGAAAGGATTGGTTATATTGCTGTAAATCCTAAAATTAATGAATCGGATAATTTAATCAACGCATTGATTCTGTGCACGCGAATCTTAGGCTTTGTGCATGCTCCGGCGCTTATGCAGCGAATTGTTGCCAGACTTCAGAACGTGACTATTGATGTAAAAATCTATCAGAAAAAACGGGATATGCTCTGTGCCGGTTTGGCGAAAGCGGGATACAAATTTGAAAAACCGCAGGGAGCTTTTTATTTGTTTGTAAAAAGTCCGATTCCCGATGATGTGAAATTTGTCAAAAGGCTTTTAAAACGAAATATTCTTGCCGTACCCGGAAGCGGTTTTGGCGGCCCGGGCTACTTCCGTATTGCCTACTGTGTTGATGACGCGACAATAATCAATTCTATGCAGGGATTTGCCGAAGCGATCAATGAATGTCGCTAATGCCGAGACGGCCTTCATTCGGCTATCTTTGTTGGCTTCGTCGTAACTAGTGCAAATGTCATTCCGATTGTGATTCCATTTCTAAATCAATGATGATATCGCGGCGGCCAAGAGGCGGCGACGAGGCGTATTGTACATACGTTGAGAAAGCCGATCCCGATAAATCGGGACCAACAAAAATAGCGCTTGATTTAGGAATGGGAGGATTACTCTTTTTAAATATATTACCTTATTTCCTCTGAAAATACACATCTAAGTTATTGTTTATATTGTTATTTAAAAACTATCCTCATCAAATCCCCCTCCATCCC
>MAEO01000190.1 GCA_001683985.1 Smithella sp. M82 | reverse complement strand
ATTGTAAGTAAAATGTGCCTTGCTGAATGGACCTTCTTCCTCATGTTGTGCCTGCCGTTGAGATGGTCCGATAACGGTTATTCCCTTACCGTCAATCTTCTCCAATTCATCGGTGTCCGCATAGCCGGCATCCGCACAAGCTGCCTTGCAAGGTTTTCCCCAAACGTCATTGGCCTGATCAATCTGCAGAGCAAACTGGTTCCGATCATTGACTTCCGAAACGGCTTGAGCATGAACAATCAATCCATGCCGGTCATCCACCACGCTCTGGACATTGTAGCCGGCATGCTTCCCGTGAATGCTCTTGATTAAACGGCAATCAGGATCGGTCTGATTCGTATACTGTCTGTCGTCATCTTCCAAAGAGGCCAGGGCTTCTTTGATTCGCTCTTTCAAGTTCTGACTTTGGGCCAGTTTCTTGTCCATGGCTACAGAGGAAGCGGTGTCTCCTTCCGACCGGTCGGTGGTTTCACAATCAATCAGTAATTGCTCTATGCGTTTGTCCAACTCGGACATCAGTTTTACGTAGTAAGCCCGGTCATGGGTACGGTCTTTCCCGGCATGGGCTCGTATCTTCGTCCCGTCAACAAAGAATATGTTACCGGCGACCAAGTCCAACTTGATGCACATTCGGGCGCTTTGGCGCAAAACCTTCTTCAAAGCTTTCTTATTGTGACGCCGAAACTCCGC
>MAEO01000025.1 GCA_001683985.1 Smithella sp. M82 | reverse complement strand
GAGAACCAAAAAACGATGGGCAAAAGCCAATTTTGGCTGCGTGGGATGAAAAGCAAATAGCGTGCCACGGATTCAGGTAATAGATAAGATTTTTACCTTTTAGGCTCATTCTTTTTTCTTGACTTCCTGACAGCAAGGAATATCATATATATACTTAATAAATTATTGAAAGGAGGGATTTTAATGGCCGAGCCAACCCAAGAACAAATAGAAATAAACTATAAAGCTTTTCAAGAAAAGTTGCCTGATCTTATTAAAAGCCATCCTGGCAAATTGGCACTAATGCATGATGGCGAGGTTGTGGCATTTTTTGATACTATGGCTGATGCGTATACAGCAGGAAAAAAAATATATAAAGAAGATGAATCGTTTTCTATACAGGAAGTCATCAATGTACCAATAAACCTGGGGTTTTTTTCTTATGCCATGTCTTAGCGGAAGATTTGATCCTATACAGGGAATTTTTATCAACATAGCAGTTGCAAAGTCAGGCAAAATAACACCAGCAACTAAAGACCTCAAAATCCCAACCTTTGTGGCTCTCGTTGATACCGGAGCTTCCAAAACATGCATATCTAAACAAGCAGCCCAAACAGCTGGTTTAATAGCGATAGGGAAGTCTCCAATGGTGTCTGCTACACATACGGTTGATATGGACAATTATCTTGCTGATCTTTTCCTCCCCTTTGGCGCTGCTCCACTTGGAGGTACAACAGGATTAGTAATTAATAGTATTTCAATTTTAGAGTTTAATTGTGAAACAAATTGTCCATTCCAAATATTATTAGGAAGAGATGTATTGACAAAAGGAATATTTACAATCAGCTTTGATGGTCATTTTTCTTTCGCTATATAACCCATTTTAAGAGTTCTCCTCCCATCTTGACCGTGCCTCTTTCATTCAATTGTCAAAGAACAAAATATATAACCAATCGTTGCACCTGCCTTTCAGCAGGTGAACTCTATGTTAAGCTTTAAGTAAAATAATGGTTGCGCGAAGCGCTGCATCTAACGGGCTGTTGCCCAAACATTTGGGTAACAGCCCGTTAAAACTTACGCTTTTGAATTTAAAACTCTAATCATCTGCTCGTGAATCAAACCGTTGCTGGCCAGAAGACTTGGCGATTGCAGATGCCATTTTTTGCCGGCAATATCGGAAATTACGCCGCCCGCTTCTTCTACCATTAGACAACCTGCTGCTGTGTCCCATGGTTTTAATTTCAGTTCCCAAAATCCGTCAAATCTTCCCGCGGCAAGATAGGCAAGATCTAAGGCTGCCGATCCGGCGCGTCTGATAGCCTGAACTTTTACAGCCATTGCATTAAAGTAATCGAGATTGTTTTCTTTGCTTTCACGAATATCGTAAGGAAATCCGGTAGCCAAAAGACTGCGTGAAATGTTCTTGACTGAAGAAACCTTTAATTTTTTATTATTTAGATATGCTCCTTTACCGCGGACAGCGACAAACATATCTTCCCTCATCGGGTCGTAAATTACACCAAGAACAATTACACCTTCATTTTCCAACGCGATAGAAACACAAAAGACAGGGTATCCGTGGGAATAATTTGTTGTGCCGTCCAGAGGGTCGATTATCCAGCGCAATTTTCCGGTACCGGTGATTGCTGGAGATTCTTCCGATAAAATTCCATGATCGGGGAAATTACGTTTTATCGAATCAATAATCAAATCTTCAGACATTTTATCAGCTTCAGTGACAATGTTGATATCGCCTTTGTACTGAATTTTATGAGTGCCGTTAAACTTCTCTTTTAATAAAAACCCTGATTTAAGCGCTATATCAATGGCAAATCGTTTCCATTTCAGCATGGCAATACTCCTGTGGCAGTAAAAAGGAAATTATCTTCATCCCCGCTGCAAGCAGCGGGGCTTTCTAACGGGGTAAAAACAAATATAATTACAAAACAATCATTTGATAAATAAGGCTTGTTTTGATAAGTTGTGTTACACTAAAATTAGTGTTAAATAAACACAAATAAAAATTTATTATATTCAATTAACGTATGTTTGCAGAAAAAACGCCAAATGAATATTCGCAGGAATTAAAGGCAAAAAGAGAGACGTTGGGTCTTACTCTTTCCGATATATTCCAACGCACGCGTATAAGTGTTGCATATTTACAGGCTATAGAAAATAACGAATTTCATTTATTGCCTGTTTCTGTTTATACGAAAAACTTTATCAAAACTTACGCTCGTACTTTGGGTGTCGATAGCGAGCCAATACTTGCCTGTTATAAAAATTACCTGAACTCTCAAAAAGGCATACAAACACAATCTTCGAAAAACGATGCCCCGGAGAAGAAAAATATCTTTACAAGAATCGCCGGACTTAAAACTTATGGAGTTATTGCTGCTGTTTTAGTAATTATCAGTATTGCGGCTTGGTTAATTTCTATACAGTATCGATCGTCTTCTGAAATAATTAATTCCCCGGAAGGAATAACCGGCATTGTTGCGGGAAAAGGAGAACAGAATACAAATTCTGCACTTGACGCGGCAACATCATCCGGTCAGCAGCCGGAAACTTCAGATATGGCGCAAAAAGTTAATGAGCAATCTCAAATCATGACGCAGCCAGGTTCTTTAAAAGAAAAAAATCCACTAGATTCAAAGAGTGTTAAGCCTGTTGTCGATAACAAAGAAACCGTTCTCTTTATGATTAGCGCCATTGAAGAAACATGGCTAAGAATCAGGGCTGATCAGAATCCATCTTTTCAAATCTTATTAAAAGCAGGAGAAAAGTATGAATTCAAGGCAGCAAGTGTTAAATTGAAAATAGGCAATGCCGGTGGGATTAAGATACAATTTAAAGGTAAAAGCATGGAAAACCTGGGCAGGTCAGGACAGGTAATCCACTTGCGATTACCATAACTTTTTAAATTAAATTAATGAGGTAATATTATGTTTGGAATAGGAATGCCGGAATTAATAATAATACTGGTGATTATTTTAATTATTTTTGGTGTTGGGAAATTACCGGAAATTGGTTCAGCTCTTGGCAAAGGAATTAAAAACTTCAAAAAATCAATGAATGAAAGTAATGAAATTACAAACCAACAAAAGAAAGAAGAAGAAAAAAAATAAGTTGTATAAAGTAAAAAAGCGATTCATTACTGAATCGCTTTTTTTGTCAGAACATATTCTTCTATTTTTTAATTGGTTGAAATCGTCAATAAAATTAGATGTTACGGCAAATAAAAAGTTCATTTAAATTAAAATGGGACGTCATCCAGTTGAGCATCCGAAGGGGGGCGAATGTCCCCGCCGTTATTTATGCCTCCCGGTGAGGCATCGAAAGATGAATCGCCGGTTTTATTTTGGCCTTCGAAGGGGGGCGAATGTCCCCTGGAATCGAGCATCTTCATATCACCGGCAATAATTTCCGTTATGTAACGTTTAATGCCCTCCTTATCTTCCCAGGAACGGGTTTGAATGCGGCCTTCAATAAAAACCAGTTTTCCTTTTACGAGGTAATTTCCGCATATTTCTGCCAGTTTTCTGTAGGCAACAATCTGGTGCCACTCGGTTCTTTGGACTTTTTCACCGTTTTTATCTTTCCATTGCTCATCGGTGGCAATCCTAAAGGTAGTTACCATTGTCCCGTCCGGTGTATAACGTATATCGGGATCTTTTCCTAATCTGCCGACTAATATGACCTTGTTTATCATTTTCCCCTCCTTTGATAAAGGTTTTTGCATAATACATAAATTTCTAATGGAGGCAAACTAATTTTATGCGGAAAATCCAAAAATATTATTAATCTTCTGCAATAACGTTATCATGATCATACTTGACTATTTGGTAAAAAAAATATAGTTAAACAAACTTTCTGAAAGTGGAGAAATTATGGAGAATAATGATCTTTTAAAGATCCGTTTGGAAAAAATATCTGATTTAAAAAATGCCGGAATTGATTTATATCCCAACGATGTCAAACCCCAAAATACAACGGCAGAAATAACTACTCAATTTGGATCTTCTACCGGCGATGAGCTGGCAAAATTAACGAAAAGTTTTTCTGTTGCCGGACGCTTGATGGCCATGCGTAACTTCGGCAAGGCTGCTTTTATAAAAATTCAGGATTACAAAGGTCAGATTCAAGGTTATATCGCTAAAAACATCCTGAGTGAAGAAGATTATTTTGTTTTTAAAAAACTTGATATAGGTGATATTATTTATATTTCAGGCAAACTGTTCCGAACCAAAACCGAAGAATTGACTATTGAAGCACACAAATTAACTTTGCTTTCCAAAGCGATACGCCCCCTGCCGGAAAAATGGCATGGTCTTACCGATATTGAAACCAGATATCGCCGGCGATATCTCGATTTAATAGCCAATTCCAAAGTTAAAGAAATATTTTACAGACGTAGTCGTATTATAAAACTTATCCGCCAATTTATGGATGAACATGATTTCCTTGAGGTAGAAACACCGATGATGCAACCGCGTGCCGGTGGTGCTGCCGCTCGCCCCTTCAAAACTCATCATAACGCTTTAGATACTGATTTCTATCTGAGGATTGCCCCCGAACTTTATTTGAAACGCCTTGTTACCGGCGGGTTGGAGAGGGTTTACGAGATTAATCGAAATTTCCGTAATGAAGGCATTTCGACTTTTCATAATCCTGAATTTACCATGATGGAGTTCTATCAGGCATATAGTACTTATGAAGATTTGATGTCTTTAACTGAAGACTTATTCGTTTTTCTTGCCCAAAGTATATTTGGAGAGATGAAATTTAATTATCAGAATACGGAAATTGATTTGACACCGCCCTGGCGGCGCGTTTCTGTAAAAGATACTCTTATACAAATAGCGGGAATGGAGCCAGCAGCGCTGGAAGATAAGGCCACGGCATTTGCCTTTGCCAAAAAGATTGGTTGTAAGGTTAATGATACTGATCACTTAGAGAAAATTTTGATGGCCATTTTTGATGAGGTTGTTGAAAAAAAACTTATTCAACCGACATTCGTTACTCATTATCCCGTGATTATTTCTCCTCTTTCCAGAAGGTCAAAAAATGATATAGAATTAACTGATCGATTTGAACTGTATATTTACGGAAGGGAAATTGCCAATGCGTTCTCCGAGCTAAACGATCCGGTTGATCAAAAAGAAAGGTTTCTGCAACAACTACGTGAAAGGGAAGCCGGTGACGAAGAAGCGCATGAAATGGATGAAGATTACATCCGGACACTGGAGTACGCCATGCCGCCTACAGCCGGTGAAGGAATCGGCATTGATCGATTAGTAATGCTTTTTACGGATTCAGCTTCCATCAGGGATGTCATTTTATTTCCTCTGTTGAAAACCAAGCAGGAATAAAATAAAAACGTTAATTAATATTTTCCCCAAAATCTGACTGGCCTTAAATAAAGGATTTAATATTTTGATACCTTATGAATTTTTTATAAGTCGGCGTTATTTGAGCGCAAAGCGTAAACAGATATTTGTTTCGATTATTACATTTATATCGATCTTCGGTATTTTTCTGGGTGTGGCGGCTTTGATCATCGTACTGGCGGTTATGAACGGCTTTGAAGAGGACTTGCGTACGAAGATCTTGGGAATCAGATCTCATATCGAATTAACGACCGATATAACCGGTCCCATGAAGAATTATCAACAGGTTCAGGAAAGAATTGCCGATATAGAAGGAGTTGTTGCATCTACTCCGTTTATTTACAGTCAGGCGATGATTCGTAATGATAATAGTGTTACAGGAGTGGTTATTCGTGCTTTGGATACCCAAAGCGCTTTTAAAGTAATCAATCTGGGAAAAATAAAAGAAGGCAATATTGAGTATCTTAATAAAATTCCGCAAGAAGTTTCCAAAAACTATAAAAACGAGAATGTGTCTCTTGAAGGAATTGTAATAGGTAAAGAAATGGCCCGGAATTTGGGAATTTTTCTTTACGATCCAATTACCATTATTTCTCCGGTAAGTATTTCCACTCCCATGGGAATGATGCCCCGGATGAAAAAATTTATTGTTGTCGGCATATTTGAATCCGGATTTTACGAATATGATTCTACATTGGCCTATTTATCTTTAAAAAGCTGCCAGGATTTTTTAAAGATGGGTGATACTGTTACAGGCATTGATATTAAGGTAAACGATATTTACAAAGCCGATGTTGTTTCACATAAGATTCAAAACAAACTCGGGTTTCCTTTCTGGACGCAAAACTGGATGCAAATGAATAAGAACTTTTTTTCCGCTTTGAAACTGGAAAAACGTGTCATGTTTATAATCCTGAGTTTAATAGTTCTTGTTGCTGCATTTAATATAATAAGCGCTTTGATAATGATTGTCATGGAAAAAAGCAAAGATATTGCTATTTTAAAATCAATGGGGGCGACTTCCCGCAGCATTATGAAAATATTTATTTATCAGGGTCTGATTATAGGTGTTGTCGGTACGACTTTGGGATGTATTGCCGGTGTAACCATAGCTTTTAATATCCAGAAAGTATCGCTTTTTGTGGAAAAAATATTTCACTTCAAGATTTTACCCGGCGATGTTTATTACCTAAGTGAACTTCCATCAAAGGTTAATTATGGTGATGTTGCTATCATTGTTGCCGGGACGTTGCTGATTTGTTTATTGGCGACAATTTACCCTTCTTTAAGGGCTTCAAAATCAGATCCTGCTGAAGCATTAAGATACGAATAAAATTGAGACAGCGAAAATAAAATATGATCAATCTGGAAAGTTTATCAAAAACATTTTTAAAAGACGGCAATAAAATTGAAGTCTTGCGCGGTCTTAATTTGAAAATTGATAAAGGTGAATCCCTGGCTGTTCTCGGTGCCTCCGGTGCCGGCAAAAGCACACTTATTCATATTCTGGGTATATTGGATCATCCTACGGAAGGCCGCCTTTTGATTAACGGAATAAATGTTTTTGAGTGGCCGGAGGGAAAAAGGGCTTGTTTTCGCAATTCAACAATCGGCTTTGTTTTTCAGTTTAATAATTTACTTCCGGAATTCAATGCCTTGGAAAATGTAATGATGCCTGCCCTGATCAGCGGAATGTCCAGGAAGCAGGCATCAGAAAAAGCTTGCAAATTGTTGAATGAAGTTGGATTAGAACATAGAATAAAGCACAGGCCCGGAGAACTATCCGGCGGTGAACAACAGCGTGTCGCTATCGCCCGCGCATTAGTGATGGAGCCGGAAATATTGCTTGCCGATGAACCAACAGGAAATCTTGACACGGAAACAGGAAAAAAGATAGAAGACATTTTAATTAATTTAAATATTACAAAGAAAATTACCCTTGTTACTGTGACTCATAACAAATTGCTGGCAGAAAGGATGTCCGACAGGATCTCCCTTCGTGATGGGAGAATTTGTGATTATAAATAAAATTGTTTGTCAAAGATGCCTGATTTTTTTACTTTTATTTTTCTTCTTTATCCCTTCGGTACATTCCGGAGAAAAAAAGAAAATTAGCGTGCTGCCTTTTGAAATTTACAGCAGCGGCAACAGTATGGCGATTAAAGAATCTTTGTATAAAAGTCTGAGCGGAGAATTAAATAAGGAAGAAGCTATTCAAATAATTCCGGCAGATGCTTTTCTTCAGAGCAATGTTAAAATAGATGAAAAACAGGCAATTAAATACGGAGAATCTGTTGGCGCTGATTTTGTGGTTATCGGCAGCTTGACCCAATTAGGTGAAGCTTTAAATATTGATGCCAGAGTAATTGATGTAGTAAGTACGGCCAATATTTTGCCTATGGTTTTTGTTCAAGGCAAAGGACTGGCAAATCTTGATTTGATAGCTGGAAAACTAAAAACGGAAATTCTTGTTCGAATCGGGCTTATTCAAAAAATAGCCGGAATTGAAATTCGGGGGAACAGAAAAATAGAAGCTTCTGTAATCCTCATGCAAATAAAAAGTAAAGTGGGCAATAATTTCTCCGAAGCAGACGTTGCCTCTGATATAAAAACAATTTTCAAAATGGGATATTTCTTAGACGTGACTGCTGAGTCGACATCGGCGCCGGAAGGAAAAGTCATAACTTTCATTGTGCAGGAAAAAGGATTGATTTCGGATATTCAGATTAAAGGCAATAAAGCTTTAAGTAAAGAAGATATTCAGGAAGTCCTGACAATCAAGACCAGACAAAATTTGAATCAGGAAAAAATTAAAGAAGATATGGAAAAAATAAAAACTCTTTATGATAGTAAAGGTTATTACAATGCCGAAATAAAAGATAAAGTCGAACAGGACGGCAACGATTTTCGTGTAATCTTCGACATCAAAGAAAATGATCGGCTCTACGTCAAATCGATTACTTTTGAAGGTAATGAAGCCTACTCTTCAAAAGAACTCAAAAATATGATGAGCACTTCGGAATACGGTCTTTTTCACTTCTTTACCGATTCCGGTCTGTTGAAAAGGGATCAACTCAAACAGGACATTGGCAAGTTGGCTGCATATTATTTCAACAACGGATTCATCAATGCCCAGATTGGTGAACCGGAAATAACTATCGATAAGAAGGGAATTTATATAAAAATTAAAATTAAAGAAGGCAAAAGATTTAAAATCGACAAAGTGGAAGTTTCCGGTGACTTACTGGAAAAGCCCAGAGAGGAGTTGTTAAAATCACTGAAAGTAAAAAAAGGCGATAATTATAACCGCGAAGCAATTATGAGAGATATCGATTTTCTGACTCAGTCCTGTAATGATGAAGGTTATGCCAATGCCGATATTAATCCCCAAATTAATACCAGAGAAAATGAACAATTGATTGATGTAGGTTATCAAATAAATAAAGGTGACTTGGTTTATATTAATCGCATCAACATTTCCGGCAATAACATTACGCGTGACAAGGTCATCCGGCGTCAGTTGGATATAATAGAAGGTGATTTGTATTCCAGCAGCAAATTAAGAAGCAGCTATAGTAATCTGAATCGATTGCGCTATTTTGAAGAAGTGGATTTCCAAACAGCAAAAGGTCCTGATAAAAAGGAAATGGACGTAAATATCCGGGTCAAGGAAAAAGGCACCGGTATGTTCATGATCGGCGCCGGTTATAGCGCTGCTGATCAGGCTGTTGTTATGGCGCAGATCACCCAGCAGAATTTTCTTGGCTACGGCCAGATTTTAAGTTTAAAAGCGTCGTTAGGTTCTGACACCAATAATATCGATTTGTCTTTTACGGAACCATGGCTTTTTGATATTCCTCTCTGGTGTAAATTTGATATCTGGAAATATAAAAAAGAATACGATTCTTATACATTAGACACCCGGGGGGCCGGTCTTACTTTGGGATATCCACTTTTTGAAAAGATAGTAGGTTATTTAGGTTATAAACTTACAGCCGATGATATTACTGATGTTACAGCTATCGCCCCTCTTCAGATTATAGAGCAGGAAGGTCAGATGACCACCAGCGCTGTTACACTATCTTTAATTCGCGACACTACGAATGATTATATTTTCCCGTCTAAAGGAACAAAAACCAGTGTTTCAGTTACACAGGCGGGGGGAATATTGCAAGGCGACACCAGTTATACACAATATTCAGCAAGCGAATTTATGTATTTCCCGTTTCCCCTGGATATTGTTTTGGGATTGAAGGGCCGGATAGGTTATATTCAGGGTCACGATGGAAAAAAAATCCCCATTTTCGAAAGGTACGTCTTGGGTGGCATTAATTCTCTGCGCGGTTTTCGTTACATCGGCCCGACTAATGCAGGAACGAGTGATGTTATTGGTGGAAATGCCATGTTAGTATTTAACGCTGAAATAATCTTTCCTCTTATTAAAGATGCGGGCATGAAAGGCGTTATTTTTTATGATGCCGGCAATTCCTGGAACAACCAGTATGATATAGGTGATTTACGCCAATCTGTGGGATTAGGTCTGCGCTGGTATTCGCCGATCGGTCCTTTAAGAGTTGAATATGGTCGGATCATTGACCGCAAAGGATTAAATGATGATTCCGACGGACGTTGGGAATTTACGATAGGAATGCCCATGTAAAAAGTATAGGTAAAGATAAAAAATTAAAAATGTTTTAGCAATAATAAATTAAGAGATAAGAGAGGAGATTTTAAATGAAAAAAAATATTTGCCTGATGGCGGGAATTATTTTTGCTTTTTTTATCTGTAGCGCCGGTTCTTTTGCTGCGGATAAAATCGGATTTATTAACCTGCAGGAAATAATGCAGAATTCCAATGCGGGTAAAAAAGCTGCAGATGATTTTAAAAAGTTTTATGATAAAGAAACTCAGGATATAAAAACAGCGGAAAAAGAACTGAAAAAAATGAAAGAGGAACTGGATAAACAAAGTTCCATCATGACGCAAAGTTCTCAAAAAGAAAAAGAATCTGCCTATCAGAAGAAATTGCGCGATTATCAATTGCTGGTCAACGATACAAATGAAGAACTTAAGAAGCGTGACCAGGAAATGACTCAAAAATTAATGCCGGGAATAATGAAAATTGTTCGTGCTATCGCTGAAAAAGAAAAATATACACTGGTTATCGACGTGGCTACTCTACCGATACCCTATTATGCGAAAGAAAATGATTTTAGCAAAAAGGTTATCGAGGAATTTAATAAAGTTAAATAACGGGATAATCTTCATTTAATGAAAATGACACTTGCAGAGATAGCAGTGTTTCTTGGCGGCGCTGTCGTTGGTGCGGGTAATACAGTTATAGAAAATATCCGTCCCATTGAAGAAGCAAATGAAGGTGATATTACCTTTATTGCCAATAAGAAATATTTGAAAAGGTTAAAGCTGACCAAAGCGTCTGCTGTTCTCGTCCCACCTAAGACAGATGCGGAAGGCAAGAATTTGATTGTTGTCGATGATCCTTATGTCGCCTTGGGGAAATTACTAGCTTTTTTTTATCCATTGGAACATGGCGGTAGCGGCATAAGCCCGGATGCTTATATTGAAGAAAGCGCTACTGTATCTCCTGAGGCAACGATTTTTCCCGGGGTTTTTATAGGTAAAGGTGCAACAATCGGTAAAAGAGCCGTTATTTATCCGGGCGTTTTTATTGGTAGGAATTCTTTCATTGGAGAAGATTCGATACTTTATTCCAATGTTGTTGTTTATCACTCTTGCATAATTGGTCAAAGGGTAATTTTACACTCCGGAGTTGTAATCGGTGCCGATGGATTCGGCTTTGCATCACCAGGTAAAAGTAATATAAAAATTCCTCAAGTTGGTATTGTACAAATTGACGATGATGTGGAAATCGGTGCCAATACTACAGTAGATCGTGCCGCACTAGGAAAAACATGGATTCAGCGCAATGTTAAAATTGATAATCTTGTCCAGATTGCTCATAATGTTGTTATTGGTGAGAATTCCGTCATTACTGCCCAAGTCGGTATTTCCGGAAGTACCAAACTGGGTAAAAGTGTAATGGTTGGCGGGCAGACAGGAATGGTCGGACATATTGAAATCGGAGACAATGTTATGATAGCTGCCGATTCCAAAATTCATAGAAACATCAAATCAGGTGAGATCGTCGGCGGGAAACCGCATATGCCTTATAAAGAATATTTGCAGGTAGAGGCCTGCCAGTCGAAACTCCCCGAGATGAGAGCTAAACTTAAAAATCTCGAAAAAAAGGTTGATGAACTCTTTAAAAAATAAGTTTCCTGAAAGAAGGTTTAATAAATGAAAATTCATCCTACGGCAATTGTTTCTCCTGATGTAAAACTGGAAGAAGGAGTGGAAATAGGTCCCTACTGCATCATCGGCAGTGACGTCAAGATCGGCAAAAACACAATGATCGGGCCGCATACTGTTATTGATGACTATACCCGTATCGGTGAAGGCTGCCGTATTTTTCAGTTTTGTTCTATCGGCGCTCCGCCACAGGATTTGAAATTCGGCGGAGAAAAAACCAGGGTAGTTATCGGAAATTTTAATACTATCAGAGAATTTGTAACAATTCATCGAGCAACATCAGCCGATATTGGTGTGACTATCATAGGTGATCACAATTTGCTTATGGCCTATGTTCATGTGGCGCATAATTGCAAACTGGGTAATAGAATTGTTATGGCTAACGTGGCTACGCTGGCCGGTCATGTGCATGTTGAAGATTACGCTATTATCGGCGGTTTAACAGCTGTTCATCAATTCACCTCTATCGGCGCCCATTGTTTTATCGGTGGAGCATCGGGGGTGGTCAAAGATATTCCTCCTTATACCATGGCTTCCGGCAACCATGCCAAACTTTTTGGGCTAAATCTTGTCGGACTTAAAAGGCGTGATTTTTCGGAGAAAACAATCAAAGCGCTCAAAGACGCTTACCGGATAATTTTCCGCTCCGATCTTTTGTTGGAGGTTGCCTTGAAAAAAGCACAGGATGAAATCGAAAGTACTCCGGAAGTAAATCATTTTATAGAGTTCATCACAGAATCAACAAGAGGCGTTTGCCGCTGATATTAAAAATATGAAACCCACATGACGGTCTCCGTCACAAAGACCCCCCTTTTAGAAAAGGGGGGAACTCAAGCCCTGCCCTCTTTGCCCAAGAGGGGAACTTCCCCCTTGAGAAAAGGGGGATGGAGGG
>MAEO01000189.1:6162-73128 GCA_001683985.1 Smithella sp. M82 | reverse complement strand
GTGCGGGCGGGCCTTGTAAAGGAAGCCTGGGAATAGCCCTGGTCAAGCGCAGCTTTCCATACCGGCACGGCGCAGGATGCTGGGATTATCAGATAATATGCTTCAGGAATTGATTGGAGACTGGAAGACGTATTTGAGGGAGACGGATGAACATGGCTTTGTGGAATCCGTATAAAAGGGGCATTCGCCCCTCTCCGAAGACGTGGCTAAATAATCAGTGGCTGTCCCCCATTTCCGCCAATTTCCGTCGCCAATTTCCGAGCAGCCCGTTCGCCATAAAACAGATTGACATTAATGCAATTATGTCGTACCATATATCGTACGTTTAGGAGGTAAAAACATGACAACATTTACGGCATCCGAAGCAAGGAAACGTCTTTATAATCTTGTGGACGAAGTAAAAGATTCACATATACCGGTTCAGATTGTCGGAAAACGAAACTCCGCTGTTTTAATTTCTGAAGAAGACTGGCGGTCTATCGAAGAAACTCTATACCTTACGTCTATTCCCGGTATGCGGGAATCCATCAAGAAAGGTTTGAAAACACCGGTTGAAAAATGTAAGGAGGAACCGGGCTGGTGAGTTGGCAATTGGTTTTCACCAGGCAAGCACAAAAAGATGCAAAGAAAATTGCACAGTCCGGTTTAAAATCACCGGCAAGCCGCTTGTTAGACTTACTCAGAGAAGATCCATTTCAAAATCCGCCACCTTATGAAAAACTTATGGGTGACCTTACAGGGGCATATTCCAGGAGAATCAACATACAACACCGTTTAATTTATCAAGTGTTAAAAGATATCCAAACAGTAAAGATTATCAGAATGTGGACACATTATGAGTAATTTGCAGTTTGCAATAAAAAACCATCCGGCCGATCGCTACGCGCCGGCTGATTTTTTCGTTAATTATAAAACGTCTTGACGTTATGACGCTGTAGCGCTATAGTTACATAGCAACAAAGGAGGTGATAATATGGGAACAGCAGCAATGCGAGTCACTGTATATTTGGACCCTGCATTACATAAAGCACTTCGCCTAAAAGCAGTTGAAACATCGCAGTCCTTGTCAAAACTGGTTAATGATGCCGTCAAGGAAGCTCTCGCGGAAGATGCAGAAGATATCGCGGCTTTTGAAGAAAGAGTAAAAGAGCCACTCATTAGTTATGAAGCGATGATCAAGAGGCTGAAAAAAGATGGCCGAATATAAAATCTATTTTAAAGAGTCTGTTGAAAAAGACTTTCGGACAATACCAAAGAAAGATCTTAAAAAAATCCTTTCACGCATTGAGGAGCTTGCAAAAGATCCAAGACCTCCAGGTCATGAAAAACTTACCGGCCAGGAGAAATATCGTATTCGCCAAGGTAAATACCGGATTGTCTATTCCATACAAGTTAAGGCACTTACGATCCGGGTGGTAAAAGTGGGGCATCGCAAAGATGTTTATCGCTGAAGCAAATCACAGCCGACTGCGGCGTTCCGGCTGAGCTTTTCGTTAGACAGTATTACGAATCATGAAATCGAAACCAGGGACATATGCGTTAGTTCTTCGAAGCTTTAAAAGCACAAGCACGCAAATTGGTCGCCGGGGTCGCCTCATAATAGTTCCGGGATATTATATCTACGTTGGTAGCGCGTTTGGTCCGGGAGGCGTGCAGGCACGCATCACAAGGCATTGCCGAAAGAAAAAGTCCAAACACTGGCATATCGATTATCTCCGGGAACACGTGAACCCTGTTTTTGCATGGTACAGCAATGAACCAATACATTTAGAGCATCGGTGGGCACAGGCATTATCAGAGATGGAGGAAACGTTACCGGTGAAAGGGTTTGGTTGCACTGATTGCAGGTGTTTATCTCATCTGTTTGTTATGAAGAAAAAACCATCGTTAGCTTGGTTCACGAGCGCCATCGGCTTTCCAATAGAAACATGGGTTTTCCAACCGGACAGCTAACAATCAGTAATTGATTTTTTCCTGAGTTTTCAACTTTTTAACTTACACTTTCAAAATATTTTATGTCTCAACAATTATTTTCTCTTCATTCCTGGCCGCGCGCGATTGTGCACATCGACGGCGACGCTTTTTTTACATCCTGCGAGGAAGCAATTCATCACGAACTTAGAGGAAATCGAAAATGTTTATTGTCTTTTCAAACTCTTTTTTTGCCTTGTTTACCAGTCCAATGCCACTTAATATGCCGGAAAGCTCGGCTAGTCTAACATAAGCCAACCCTGCCCAGTAATGTCCTCCACTTGATTGCGGATTCAGTTGTATTGCCTTCTGTGAATAGTCCAGTGTCTCTTCATAAAGCTGTTTTTGTTTTTCCTTATCGCGTTCTTCGTCAGCCTTTTTAAAGGTCATCTCAGCGACCTTCCAGGAAAGAAGTTCCTTGTTCTGAGGGTGCTTTTCAAGAGCATTTTTAAACAGGACAATGGCTTTATCCAGACCGGCTTTGTCCTTGTGCATTATGTTCAACAACTGCCAGCCCTGCTCCAATACTTCCTGTACATCTTTATCATTGGCAGTATCCGGCGATTTAGCGTAAACCGGCACAACCATGAAAATTATCAGCACCGAGATAAAAAGCTGAATCAGTTTGCTCTTACTTTTTATAACGATTCTCCTTTATGTTTTATGCTTAAAATGGTTTTATATTTGTTCAGTTAATACCTGCCGGCTTTATTTTTACAGATACTGATTTTTAGTCAATAAAAACATTCAGGTGTGAATATACATAAAATTTTGTTTTAAGTTATCCAGTTTTTTCATATTTATCCAGTTTTTTCCGGAGAGTCTTGCGCGTAATGCCCAGGCGGCGGGCAGCTTCGCTTTTATTGCCGCCGCAGGCATTGATTGTTTCCAGAATACTCCTTTTTTCCACTTCATCCAGCGACATATTATTGGGGAAATCAGACCGTTCGCTGCCGGCAGTTGAACCATCCGTCATCAGCGGTATGAGTTCATCGGCATCAATATATTCGGATCGGGACAGGACAACAGCCCGTTCCACCGCATTCATCAACTCACGAACATTACCCGGCCATTTATATTGTGTAATCTTTTCCAGCGATTGCGGTGTGAAACCTTTGATACTTTTTTTATTTTTTGCAGTAAATATTTCCAGAAAATGCTGAGCCAGAAGAGGAATATCTTCTTTCCTGTCCCTCAACGGGGGCACATTCAACGTTACAACATTGAGTCTGTAAAAAAGATCCTCGCGAAAGCGTTTTTGTTCCATTTCTTTTTTCAAATCTTTATTGGAAGCGGCAATCACACGAACATTGACAGCAATCACTTCAGCGCTGCCTACGGGAGTTAATTCCCTTTCCTGCAAAACCCGCAAGAGTTTTACTTGCATCGCCGGCGACATTTCACTGACTTCATCCAGAAAAATGCTGCCGCCTTCCGCCTGCCGGAATTTGCCTTCCCTTTTTCTATCCGCTCCGGTAAAGGCCCCCTTTTCGTGTCCGAACAGTTCTGACTCCAAAAGCGATTCGGTCAGAGCAGCACAATTTATTTTTACAAACGGCGCATTTTTACGAGGACTGTTGTAATGGATAATATTGGCAATCATTTCCTTGCCGGCGCCTGATTCACCGGTAATCAAAACCGTGGCTTCCGTTGCAGCAACCTGCGCCACGGTTTCTAAAAGATTTACCATCAAAGGACTGTGGCCGATCATTCTTTGCGTGTCGAATTTTTCGTCCAGTCTTTCTCTTAAATACTCATTTTCTTTCTTGAGCCGGCTGTGTTCAGTGGCATGACTGATGGCAATTTTGAGTTCATCGAAATCCAGTGGTTTGGTCAGATAATCATAAGCTCCTTTCTTCAACGCGGCAACGGCTGTATCAACGGAAGCATAAGCAGTCATAATGATAACGGGAATAGCCGGATTGATAATTTTGATTTTTTCCAGCGCTTCAATGCCGGAAACATTAAGCATTCTGATATCCATCAAAATTAAATCAAATGATCGTTTCTGCACTTTTTCAATTGCAACCGAACCGTCATCGGCTTCGAATATTTCATAGCCCCAACCTCCCAGCAGTTTCCTGAGCATGGTACGATGGGCAAAATCGTCATCCACAATTAAAATTGATTGATTGATTTTCATGTACATTCCTTAATTTTTAATGTGATTTAAAGGAAAACACAGAATTACTTTTGTGCCTTTTCCGGCAACGCTTTCTACTTTTATCCTGCCGCCGTGTGCTTCCATAAATTTCTGCACTATCGCCAACCCGAGACCTGTTCCCGCCGGTTTTGAAGTAAAATACGGATCATATATTCGGGGCAAATCCGTTTTTTCTATTCCTATTCCGGTATCGGAAATGGTTACAGTCACATTGTCCGCGCCGCGTTCTGTTTTAATTCTCAAATTGCCTCCGTCCTTCATTGCCTCAAGGGCATTTAGAAAAATGTTGAGCAGAACCTGTTTGATTTTATCGGAATCAATTTCCAGTACAGGTATATCAGCGGCAATATCAACATCAATGCTGATTTTATTTTTTTTCGCGTCAGCATCAATTAATTTTATTGCATGCCGGACTACATCTAAAAAATGTGCCGATTCTTTTTTTAACTCCAAGGGTTTGGCAAATTCAATCAGCTGACTTATTACACGATTGAGTCTTTCTGTTTCAGCAACCATGACATCAGCTGTCTGCTCGTCTTCTTTATTGCCGGACAGTTTTTCTTTGAAATAAACCGCAAATCCTTTAATGGAGCTGAGCGGATTACGGATTTCGTGGGCAACTCCCGCTGCCAGAGAACCGATAGAACTAAGGTGCCGGCTCTTGGTGATTTCATTTTCCATTTGACGAATATCCGTAACATCCCGTATCAGCAGAATTTTACCTGTCGAAGTTCCTTCATCGATAAGCTCCGCAGCAACTGTTTCCCAGATTTGTTCCTTACCGTCAGCAAAAGTCTGTTTAACATCACGTTCTAAAAAGCCTCCGGTAGAAGAAAGTTCTGCGAGCATTTTTTTCAACTGATCAGGCAACAGATTAATATTCTTTTTACCTGAAGCGTTAATGGAGGCAATTCCCAACATAACTTGCGCTTTTTCATTGCACTCAATAATATTATCCTGATTATCCAGGGCAATCAGGCCAATGGGCATATTTTTCACCAGCGCCTCTGAAAATATTTTAACACGGGAAAGAGATGTACGGGTAAGACGATAGGCCTGTGCGAGGTAAAGGGAAATGATTGCCGAAGAACCAATTAATAAAAGAATTAAAACAATGATGGTATGAGCCCGGTTATCTTCTTTAGTTGCTTTTTCTATCGTTGCCATATTCAGGCCGATATAGATCACCCATTTGTTATTTTCTTTACTGTTGATTTCACCTTTTAAGGAAGTTTTTTCTTCCACATCTTTTCCAAAAGGGAAAAATCCGCGGTAAACCTCAAATGTATCCGCTCCTCCGGAATTGGTCACCTGACGCCATCTAATTTTTCTTGATAAGGACAATGATTTAATATTTAAATCTAAACCGTACTTATCTCCGACTTGGGCAGGATCACCATCGGCAATGATATTACCATCCTGATCGGTAATAATTATATAATCTATGTCTGGTTGCTGGGTTGTCTCCACTAGTAGTTTTTGCAGTCTGAAAATTTCTGCCTCTACACCTTGAGTAATATTCATGCCGGTTTCGAACGACCTGATTAATGTAGCGCCTTTCTCAACCAGAAGTTCAACGGCCTGATCTCTTTTCTGCTGAACAAAAGTGAATGTCATTACTGCGGAAACAATCGCCATAAGGGTGATTGCACCTACTACCAGCCAAAACGAGATATTAAACCGGATTTTTTTCTTAGCCCTCATCATCCAGTCCTTGGATTTTCGCCAACAGGCGGATACTTTGTATTCATGTGAATACTCCTAAATGGATACATATTATCCACTTAACCTGGTTAAAAGACAAATGATATTTTTATCTGTTATTAATTTACCTATTAAAAACAATATGTTAACCAGTATAAATTTAACTGGCATATAGCTTGCTAATAAAAAGACAATAATGAGTTTGGTCATCAATATATTGGTAGTTTGATAATAAAAAACTTTAACATTATTCAAATTATCCCGGAATTGTTAAAAGAATAACTTTGAATAATAAAACTTTATGTAGAGGAATTTGATTATGAGAAAATTAATATTTCTATCAATGATTGTTCTTGCGGGAATAATTTTAACCGCACCGGCGTTCGCTTTCGGCGCTTATGGAGGTAGAGGGCCGGCTTATCGTAATGGTGAGAGTTGCTGCAATACCCCGACATTAAGGAGCCTAAATCTTTCCGATGAGCAAAAAACAAAAATCGAAGCCCTTGTATATGAAAATCAGAAATCTACAAGGCCGCTAAGAGAAAAAATATTTGACAAGTCGGTAGAGCTGCGAAGGCTATGGTCAAAGGCAAATCCGGACAGGGATAAAATTTACGCCGCTCAAAAAGAGGTTCGGGCATTGCGCGATGAAATACAAGATAAAAGAATGGCCCTGAGATTGGAAATTCGCAAGATTCTAACAGCGGAACAAAATGAAAAACTGGCAAATTCTCATTGGGGGCGGGGTCCTGGATTTAGACCTCGCGGAGGAATGAGAGGCCGCGACGGATACGGTCCGGCAACATATTGTCCTTAAACTGACAACCCCTTTCCCTCCTTCGGAAAAGCTGTGTCGTAATGCCGGCACAAATTTGAGGATTGCGACACAGCCTTAGATTAATTAAATTTTAAGGATTTATATTACATTGACTTACGAAAGCGTTATTTTTATAATATCTCCGGTTAAGAATTAAAATCTTATAAACAATGGAAAAAAACTATGACTGCTAAAATCATTAAAAATACAAGTCAGGCGCTTTCATACTGGTCGATATTCTTTCTTCTTGCATCGGTTTTCTTATTAAATTCCTGTTACTACTATCCAAACGAACAGGTCATTGCGCAACCGGTTCAGAATCAACAAAATGACACTGCCGTTACGCAAATTTATTTTTATCCGAAAAAAGGACAGTCAACCGAACAACAATCGCGCGATCATTATGCATGCTATAATTGGGCATTAGATCAAACCGGCTTTGACCCAAGCGTTTCATCTATTGTTCCCGAACAGCGTGTCAGGGTTGTCCCTATGCCGCCGCCGGGACACGATACCGTCGTTATGTCCATTGCGGGTGCGGTATTGGGAGCATTAATTGCCGGACCGAGACATGCCGGAGATGGAGCTTTAATCGGAGCTGCCGGCGGCGCCATGGCGGGAGCTGTTTCCGATGCGACACGCGCAGAATCGGCAAGGCAATTGGAAGAAGCCTATCAGAATAGAAATAAAGGCCGGGATTTGCATAATGAAAAAATGGCTCTGCAATTTCGCCGGGCAATGTCAGCCTGTATGGAAGGCCGTGGATATGCCGTAAAATAGCTGAAAAAGGAGGTTACTGTCATGATATATAATCTTAATTTAAAAAAATATTTTGCCGTCGTGCTGTCAATAATTATGATTTTGGCAATTGGTATTTCCGGGTTTGCCGAACCATGGCAGCGTGGAAGATCCAAGGGACACGGACGAGCACCGGCACAGGGTGTAAAAAAAGCGCCTCCGCCTGCCGCACAAAAAAGCTTTGTCGATTCCCGTTATCGTCATAATCGGTCGTATCCGGTTCGCGGTGAATCATTCAGAACCCTTCCCAGAGATCACAGGGTAGTAATATGGGATCGTTCACGCTACTATCATCACCACGGCGTATGGTACCGCCACCACGGCAGTCGATATGTTGTAGTTGCCCCGCCCATTGGACTGTTTGTTCCGTTTTCACCCCTCTTTTACACAACTGTCTGGTTTCACGGCATTCCTTACTATTACGCTAATGCAACGTATTATACGTCAACACCGGGAGGTTATGTTGTTGTTGAGCCGCCTCAGGGTGAGGTAAGTGAGACACCTCCGGCATCAAGTGAAGATATGAAAAATAGACTTTTTATTTATCCCCGTAAAGGCCAAAGTCAGGCACAACAGGACAATGATCGTTATGAATGCCATAAGTGGGCTGTTGACCAGACAAATTACGACCCGACTGCTGCAATTCCACAGGGATTGTCTGCCAATCAGGCCATGCAAATGCGGGCGGATTATCAAAGGGCTATGGCAGCATGCCTTGACGGTCGCGGATATACTGTAAAATAGAAGCAAGGGGGGAAAGTTTATTTCTTATTAAACAATCCCTCTACTCCTTCTAAAACTTTTTGCTGATCTTCATTAAGCACTTTTTTGACGGCTTCTTTGGCAGCGCTTTTGCCGGCCTCAATTGCTACGCTGCCTGCCGCATCTTTTATGATGCTACCCAAAGAACCCAGCTGCGGTTGTGTAAGCCGGACGGCCGGGTTTTTTGTGGTGCCTGTTACTTTTATTCTTAAATCAATTACGCCGTCTTTATTAAAAAAGAATTAAAAAAGGGGACAGGCTACTTTTCCAGAAACCAGAAGGTCCATAAGGGAAAGATATTTTTGTGATGAACTCATAGAGAGCGACCTTCTCCTGAAGCTGCCGACCATAGGGACGGGTATGGAGATACGGTTTTGATAGGCAAGAAATCAATACGGGGGAGGCAGGCAAGGGAAAGGAAAGAAAAGCAGCCTGTCCCCTTTTCAGGATCTTGACCAGTTCAAACATATCTTTCCACCGTTGCGTCAGGTGATCAAACAGCGCCCGCTTCTGTGCAATCAACCGATCCAGACACCCGTAGAGTTTATGGATCTCCACCAGTTCAAAACCCGCACCCAGAAAATCCGCCATGGCGCTGGTCTCGTACCAGTGCCGATGAAGACGCCATTCACTGCCAGGGTCAATCAGGCGGTAACAACAAAGAGCCTTGACAATCAGGTCCCACCGCGTCCCTCTTCGGCTCGGCGGCAACCTTTTTGCCCAAAACTCGTCAAGTCCCAGTTGCTTATACAGCCAGCACGCACCCCACTGCCGTGGATGTCTCAGCTCCACATCCTTGAGCCGAATCTGCACCACCTGCTCGTCATCGATCTCAACAGAGCGGTCTTCTGGAAACAATGCCACCGTCTTCGCTGACGAATATCCATCCTCAAAAACTTCTATTGTCTTGCGCCATGACTCGCGCCGAGAATCATTTATCTCACCAAGATAAAGCACATGCCGCTGCACAACCCGGCCACCAGATACACGGCGGTTTTCCACCACGCTCCAGTAACGATGATCTTTGCCATCTTTTTCCCGATTCGTGCAACGAAGAAACATGATGTAGGAAGCTTATCACTGATACGGTAATCTTGAAAAGAGGGTAGGTCTTCACTACAAGGCGTTTTTCACACTTAGAGATTTCTAACTCCTTAAAAATACATGGTGAAAAAAATTAAAACTGTGCTTGATAAGGGCGAACCCGCTAAGTCGGGCTAGTAGAAAAAACGATATTTTTACCTCAATCATTTTTAGCTTTTAAAATATGCACTACAAAAAGATAGTTCCAACATAAAAGACAGAACGATTTGAAAACAGGAAATGCCTTATTCAATGTATTTTCTTAAAAATTTTAAAGCGCCGGCTAAAAATCTCTCGGCAACTCATCAAGTTCGGCCAGAGAAAATACAGGACCGTCGGAGCAGACATATTTATAGCCGACATTGCAGCGACCACATTTGCCTATGCCGCATTTCATGCGCATTTCCAGCGATGTAAAAATATTTCCCTTGGAAAATCCCAGATCAAAAAATACAGGCAGCGTAAATTTTATCATAATCGGCGGACCGCAAATAACCGCTACCGCATTTTTCGGAGATGGGGCAACATCTTTACAGACGGCGGGAACAAAGCCTTCCCTGCCCTTCCAGGTTCCATCTCCCTTGTCCACGGTGATGATGGTTTTGATGTCGTCTCTTTTTTTCCAAGCGGCTAATTCGTCCTTATACAAAAGCAGACCAGGGGTTCTCGCGCCGTAAATCACCGTAATTTCGCCGAAGCGGGAACGGTTGTCCTTGTGCAGCATGTAATTGATTAAAGAACGCAAAGTAGTGAAGGCAAAGCCTCCGCCCACGACCACGATGTTCTTCTTCTCCAGAAATTCAATCGGCCAGGAATTGCCCAGCGGTCCACGCAGGCCGATTTTCGCGCCTTCGTCCATATCATGCAGGGCCGCCGTGACCAATCCCGGCTGGATGGCGCCCGCCCGCTGCACGGTGAATTCCACATAACCTTCTTCCGTGGGTGAAGAAGCGATACCGATGGGGGATTCGCCTTTGCCGTAAACAGAGAGTTCGGAAAATTGCCCGGGCAGATATTTGAATTTCGCTTCATCTTCTTTATTCAGAAATTTCAAGCGAAACGATTTGATGTCGTGGGTATCAACTTCATCGATGATTTTGATGATTTCCACCGGCATGGGAATGTATGGATTATTCGAACACATATTGATCCTCAAATAATTATTTCTTTCACTTTTAAAGCTATTCTTTCAAAGCCTGATCCACAATCGAGAAAATGTCGATGTTCACCGGGCAGCTGCGCGTGCACCGGCCGCAACCGACGCAGGAAATCACGCCGTACTTTCTAATATGGAAAGAATATTTGTGACATATTTTCTGGCGCAGGCGCTGATAAACTTTTGTCCGTGGATTATGACCGCTGGCTTCCATGGTGAAATCTGTGAACATGCAGGAATCCCACACACGGCGGCGGACACCCGCGGCAAAAAGTGTCTCGTCGCAAATATCAAAACAATAGCAGGTGGGACAAACGAACGTGCAGGCGCCGCAACTTAAACACGCATCGGAAATTTTTTCCCAAAATTCCGTTTTATGGAAAAGATCTTCCAGCTTTTTGGCAATGACTTTATCATCTACGCAGGTAAATCTTGTTTTGAAAGAACGTCCCGCGGCGACGGTGTCGTCGAAATATTTTATTTCATCCGCCGAAGCTTCCGTAAGTGAGCCCAATGAAGAAAGCAGATTTTCCCCTTTGGGCGTAATTGCTTTTAATAGCAGACCGTCGCCCTTTTTCATCATGAAAATATCGCTGCCTTCCGGGTCGGCCGCGCCGATATTCAACGTTGAATAGAAATCCGCCGAATCGGCCGGAGTTTTCAGATCAAAAGCGTAACCGAAAATGGTCGTGGCTTCTCTCCTTTTTTTCCAGTATGGATCAACCGCGCCCGTGCCGGAAAAATGAATGTCCATTATCTCGAAGCTCTTTACGTCACAGGGACGGACACCGAAAAGAAAAATCGGTTTTAAATTCAAATCCACACATTGCGCATCAAGAACGGATTTGTTTTTATCATAACGTACAAAATCTTCGGTTTGTGGAAAGAAAGCCGACTTGGGACTCATCAGCGTATTGTAGAAACTAAAATCCACCTGCCCCGAATCGGAAATCTCGCGGAAATTAAAACCTGCGCTCTCCTTAACAGGCGCAATCAACGTTCCTTTCGCCAACAGTTCGGCGGCCAGATCTGATATTTTTTGAATTGCTGTTTTCTTCAACACAACAAAACTCCTTTAATTTTTACTCCAGAATCTTATCGGAATCTTCCACGCGGAAATTAACCAGCGCTGGTTTGTCTTCGATCTTCATGCCCGCAGCCTGACCGAACATCTCTTCGCATTCCTTCGCCACTTTCTTGTGGAACAGATAAAGCGGGATATCCACGGGGCAGGCACGCGAACATTCGCCGCAATCAATGCAACGACCGGCCAGATGATGGAATCTGGTCAAATGATACATCAGGTTGCCCTGCGACTCCGGTGATTTTTCACCCCACTTGGGTTTATTCTGATCGATAAAGCAGGGATCGCAGTAACACATCGGACAGGCTTTGCGGCAGGCGTAACAGCGGATGCAGCGATCCAGTTCCTTTTTCCAGAAAGTCCAACGCCCGTCTTTATCCATTTTTTCATAATCGACAAGCACATCATATGGTGAAACAACCGGCTGTCCGTGCACTTCTTCACCCAGCAAGATATCGTAAAGCACCGGATTATAAATCCCACAGGTTGTTTTGCTGTCGATGGTTTCACCGGTCTTGAAATTTTTCATTCCGTAAACCGGAATGCCCAGAACAATGAGGTCTTCACGTTTAACTTTTTCTTCCTGAATCAGTTGTACAACCGCGCGGCTGTCCGCCGGCTTGACGGCAATGGCAATCTTGGTCCCACGCGGATAACGAACCAGATAACGCGCCATGTTGGCTGTGCAATATTCGTTGAACACGATATTCTCGATGTCGGAAGTTTTTCTGACAACATAGGGCATGGGTTTTTTTTCGTCGTAACCTTTCCCGTAGGCCAGCACGATGCTTACCTTGCCTTCTTCCAGCAACTTTCTTGCTTCGGTTTTTAATTTGTCTTCAATTTGCTTAAAATTGATGCTCATATCTTCTCCGGCAATGGCTGTTATTTAATCTTAAATTTAGTCTGGGGACCCAGGTTTTTCACCTGTTCGGTGAACTCTCTGACTACTTCGGCAAATTTATTGCCTTCCGAGGCGGAAATCCATTCTACACGAAATCTTCCCGGCTCGATGCCCGCAAATTCCAGTATTTTTCTGGTCACGGCCAGTCTTCTGCGTGCATAGAGATTACCTGTATTGTAATGACAATCACCCGGATGACAACCACCGACCAGTACACCGTCCGCTCCCAATTGAAAAGCACGGAAGATAAATGAAGGATTGATGCGGCTGGAACACATGACGCGAACAACCCGTAAATTCTGAGGATACTGTAATCTGGTCGTTCCGGCCAGATCCGCTCCCGTATAGGTACACCAGTTACAGGCAATGCCCAGTATTTTCGGTTCAAATTCCATAAACTTTCCTTTCTAACCTTATATCCTCCGCCGGCGGGGGACACAAAAAATCAACATATGCTGTTCAAAAATGTCCCGGATGCGCGGCGCACAAGGCCTTCGGAGTGAGGCGTATATTCTAATACGCCGCAGCGACGTAAGACCGCAGTGCAACAAAGCAGATGGGTATTTTTCAACAGCATACTCAGAACTCCATTAGGCCTTCAATCTCGGCCAAAACTTGGTCGTTAGTGAAGTGCCGCGCGATGATTGCCGAAGCCGGACAGACCGATGCACAAAGTCCACAACCCTTGCACAATGCTTCGTTGATTTCCGAAACGCCTTTCTGCTCGTTAAAGAACGGCGCACCGTAAGGACAGACACGTATGCAGTTCTGGCAGGCGCAGCACGATGCCGGATTGACCATTGCCGTGGTTGCCTCCAGTTCCATTTTGTCTTTCACAACGATTGTCAAAGCTTCCGCCGCCGCACCGTTGGCTTGCGCTACGGTATCGGGAATGTCCTTCGGACTTTGGCAGACTCCGGCAATAAATATTCCTTCAGACATGGTAGAAAGCGGCGCCAGTTTCGGATGTCGCTCCATAAAAAAGCCGTATTTGTCTGTGCTCAAATTAAATAGTCTGGCGATGTCTTTTGAATCAGATCGCGGAATCATTGCCGGCGATAGTACGACCATATCCACCGGTAGCTTAATAAACTTACCGGTAAGCGTATCTTCCGCTTCCACAATCATACGTCCCGGCTCATCGGCGCTTTCGGCCACGCGCGCGCCTTTGCCGCGAATAAATTTCACATCTTCTTCTATAATGCGGTTGTAAAACTCTTCATAGCCCTTACCGGGCGCCCGCATATCAATATAGAACTGGTAAACATCCGCTGATGTCTTTTCCTTGAAAAGATGGGCAAACTTAAGCGAATACATACAGCACACCCGGCTACAGTGCTCATAATTGTTTTTGTCGCGGCTGCCGATACAGTGCAGGATGGCGATGGCCTGAGGTTCCTTGCCGTCGCGCAGTGTCACTTTGCCGCTTGTCGGTCCGGCAGAATTAAACAACCTTTCCACTTCCAGAGCGCTGTAAACACCCGGATATTTGCCGTAACCATACTGTACAAGCGGTTTTGTATTCATCAAATCATAGCCGGTGGCAACGATTACTGCACCGACTTTCACGGTCGAGAAAGTATCCTGCTGCTCGAAATCAATGGCTTTTTGTTCGCAAACCTTTTCGCACAAGCGGCATTTTCCCTTAATAAAAAAGGTACAGGCATCTCTGTCGATAACCGGTTTCTGCGGTACGGCCTGTGGAAAAGGAATGTAAATGGCTTTTCTTTTCACCAGACCTTCATCCCACTCGGACACGCCTTTACCGGGACACTTTTCCGTACAGGCGAGACAGGCGTTGCATTTATCGTGATCGACATAACGCGCCTTCTGTTTGACGGTAATGTCGAAATTGCCGACATAGCCCTTAACTTCAGTCACTTCGCAGTAAGTCATCAAGGTGATGTTTTTATGTTGCAGGACAGCATCCATCTTGGGAGTCAGAATGCAGGCGGAACAATCGAGCGTGGGAAACGTTTTATCAAATTGCGCCATGTGCCCGCCAATGGTTGAGTTTTTCTCAACAAGATAAACTTTCTTCCCTGTATTAGCCAGTTCCAGCGCAGCCTGAATTCCGGCAATACCGCCGCCGATAACCATCACATCGGGACTGACGTCAATGAAACGTGATGTCAGCGGCGCAAGTAACCGCGCGCGGTAAACCGCGCCATTGAGCAGAGCCTTGGCTTTGGACGTTCCCTCTTCAATATCGTGCGTTACCCAGGAAACCTGCTCCCGTATATTGACAATGGTTACCAAATATTTATTAAGACCGGCGTTTTCAACGACTTTGCGGAAAGTCTGTTCATGCATCAGAGGAGAACAGGCCGCTACGATAATACGATCCAGCTTATGCTCTTTAATGTCGCCGGCAATCATTTCCTGCCCGGGCGTGGAACACATGAATTTGTAATCCTTGGCAACCACAACATCAGGCAAAGTAGACGCAAACTGCGCCAGTTCACTCACTCGAATTGTTTTGGCTATATTCAAACCGCAGTGGCAAACAAAAACACCGATTCTGCTCATAGACTCTCCTTCTGAGTAACTTCAAAAAAGTTACTCCCCGATAAACCGCCCCAGCGGGGCGTGGATCGCTAACTGTACTTCTTCCGTCATACCGACCCTGCATGCGCGGTTTTACTCCGGCAGCATCCAGTAGGGACTGCTCCCCGAGCAGTCCGAATTGCGGCGCGATCGGAGATCGCTCTCTATCACATTTTTTACCGGCCTTCGTCAATATGACAAGGAAATATTTTCTTCAAAAGTTTCTTTTTTACTCCCCAAACTTTTTCAATCAGCTTTACAGGTGAAGTTAAGGTCGGAAGCGCCCGCCATTAACTCATCCATATTGACACCCAGACTCTCCAGAAAGAGTTCCGTCACGTCTTTTATTTTGATCTGTTCATCAACATTGAGCGTCCGGCTGCTGTCTTCAAACATGGTGATACAATAAGGACATGATGTTGCCAGAACAGTTGCGCCGGTCGCCATTGCTTCCTCAATTCTCAGGTCGCTCAGGCGTTCACCCTTGAGTTTTTCCATCCATAATCCGCCCCCGCCCCCGCCGCAGCACATGCTCTGTTCGCGGTTTCTGCCCATTTCCACAAAATCAATGCCGGGAATGGCCTTGAGAACATCGCGGGGCGCGTCATAAACACCACTGTGCCTGCCCAGGTAACAAGGATCATGATAGGTCACTTTAAGGCCGCCAAAATCCTTTTTCGGCGTCAGTTTACCCTCTTTTATCAGCCGTGCAATTAGTTGGCTTAAGTGCATAACATCATAGTCTTCGCCATATTCTTTCTTGAAAGCAGCCAGACAATGAGGCGACACGACGACAATTTTATCAACATTATTGGTTTTGAAATAATTCAGATTGTTTTGTTTGAGCCGTTCAAAAAGTTCCAGATCGCCGACTTTCCTTACACTCTCCCCGCAGCAATTGACATCTACCGATGGAATCCCCCAACTTAAGCCGGCTAAATTCAATACTTCCGCGGCCGCCTTGGCCAACTTAATATTACGGGGGTCATAGCACACTGTGCAGCAAGTGAAAAAGAGATAATCCATGTCTTTGGTATAAACAGGATACTTGTCCTTGGCCCAGTCGTTACGTTTGTCCTGATCGCCCGACCAGGGATTGCCGCGCGCAGAAAGGGAACCGACAAAAGCCCGCAGACTCTGCGGCAGCATTCCTCCACCGCTGTAAACATTGCGGATAGCAGTTACGACATCTATAATTTCGACACCGCGTGGACAACGATCAACGCAGAACTTGCAGGTTGAACATCCCCACATATATTCTTCAATGCCATCTATCCCCAGCTGTCCGAATCGTATAAGTTTACGGATATTAAAATGTGTTATCGGTGTCCAGGGGCATGTTCCTGTGCAGGTTCCGCACTGGTAACATTTTTTCAGCGCCTCACCGCCGGCATCCACAATTGCCTGAGACATTTCCAGATATGGTATAACTGTTTGCGACATTCAACATCTCCTGTCATTTATGAATCAATAAATCAAGGACCGTTTTCCTCTGGATTTGCCAATAAAAAGAAAACGCAAATTCAAACCGACAAAAGCATTACCGGACAGTAATTCGAAAGTCTTAAAAATAAGGGATACCAGAAGCTGCCTAAAAAATTATTTTAAAAGACTCGGAGGATATTTTTAATATTCCGGTGTCAGTTTATCCAATTCCGCCAGTGAAAATACCGGACCGTCTTTGCAAACATATTTACTGCCTACGTTGCAGCGACCGCATTTACCGATTCCGCATTTCATCCTCATCTCCAGAGAAGTAAGAATGTTTTCTTTGGAAAATCCCAAATCAAAAAATACCGGCAAAGTAAAGCGAATCATAATTGGAGGTCCACAAATAACTGCTACGGCGTTCTCCTTACCGGGAGCGACTTCTTTACAGACAGTGGGAACAAACCCCTCTCTTCCCTTCCAGTCAGCATCACCTTTATCAACAGTGACGTTCAAATTCAAATCGGTTCTTTTGCCCCATTCGGCCAATTCATCCTTGTAAAGGAGCAGACCGGGAGTTCTGGCGCCGTAAATAATCGTTATGTTACCGAACCGTTTGCGGTTGTCTTCAAAAATCATGTAATTTATCAGCGAACGCAGAGTGGTAAAAGCAAAACCGCCGCCGACGATAACGATATTTTTACCGGCCAAAAAATCCAGCGGCCAGGAATTACCCAGCGGCCCGCGAATGCCCATGACAGCACCTTCTTCCATTTCATGAAGCGCCGTAGTAACCACACCGGCCTTTTGAACCGTGAACTCTACATAACCTTTTTGTGTCGGAGATGACGCAATACCAATGGGCGACTCACCTTTTCCATAAATGGAAAGTTCGCCGAACTGGCCCGGTATGTAGGCATATTTCTGCTCATCCTCCGGATTCACAAATTTAAAGCGAAAAGTTTTGATGTCTTTGGTGTCGACTTCAGTAATGATTTTATCCACCACAACAGGATAAGGTATATATGGGTTTTGCATTACTAACTCCCTAATTATAATTTTGAAATATCTTCAACAATTTTTCTTATATCAATATTCACGGGACAAGACCTGACACAACGACCGCAACCGACACAGGCAATGGCATTGAACATGTCCACGTAATATTTGAACTTATGCATTGTGCGTTGACGCCATCTTTCCTTCTGCGAAGAGCGCGGATTATGACCCGATGTTTCCTTGGTAAACAAAGGAAACATGCAGGAGTCCCACGAACGGATGCGAACACCGTCACTGCCTTTTACTTCATCGCTGATATCAAAGCAATGACAGGTGGGACATAAAAAAGTGCACGTCCCGCAGGCCAGGCATTTGCCGTGAATCGTGTTCCAGAAGGGATTGTCGAAATTCTTATCCAGAATCGGCTTGATTTCATGAGCGGGAATTTTGGATTTAATCGCTTCTTTGGCTTTTGCCGCAATTTCGTTTTTCTTTGCATCCGCGGCAGCATCGGCTTTCGTATCGCCGAAATAAGGGGCCAGCAATTCTCCCTTGGGAGTTATGAATTCAACCAGACAGTCTGATCCGATATCCGTGAGCAGAATATCCGCGCCATCCGAGGAAACAGGTTCGCCGTCAACAGAGGTACAGAAACAACTGATATATGGCGGCTTGACGCAGGCCAGGGAAATAACGGTCGTGTTCTGTCTTTTAGAGATATAATAACCATCTTTGTATTTTTCCTGATCAAAAAGCTTGTCCAACAGGACGAAGCTATGGGCGTCACAGGGACGAACTCCGAATAAGACCGCTTCATCAGCTTTATTTTCTTCAGATGAAAAAACCATCCCCTTGGGAGTACGGGTATATTTCATCATAGTTTCCGTGTGTGGAAAGAAAACATTTTTTGGTGCATTTTGGGAATTCAAGTAAGCGAAAAAGGGTTCATCATCTTTCTTAAGCGGCGCAAAAAGAACGTTGTCCTCCTTTTTAACCGGCGCCCAGACATGGAGCTTTTCGGCCATCTTTTTGGCAATACCCGCCAGCGCATCTTTTTTTATTAAACGTTTTTCCATAATTAAGAATTTTCTCCAACTGTTTGTTTACAAAACATGCACAAAATTAATCAAACCAATCCCAATTGCTTCAATAGCGGCCGGGGATCAAAAATATGCGACTTGAACGTATCTTTCGATCCGGGAAGATCCATCGCCAGCGACATCAATTCCGTGAAATAAAATACAGGCAGTTTCTTTCCTTCGCTGGGACGCATATCCAGATTGGCCATACACAGTGGACACGCCGTGACGACGCAGTTCGCATCCGCTTCACGGGCGCCATTCATCAACCGGTCACACATTTCCACCACAATCGCGGTTTTACTGATGGCCAATGAACCACCGCAGCAATCGGTCTTGTACGACCAGTTCTTGACATCGGCGCCGATGGCTCTCATCATTTTATCCAGCATGAACGGATTTTCATAATTTTCGAACTGACAAACCTCAGGTGGCCTTAAGAGCAGACACCCGTAATAGGAAACCGGCCGCAATCCGGTCAGAGGTTTAACCACTTTTTTGGCCAACGCGTCGATGCCGATATCGTTGAAAATAATGTCGATGGGATTGCGGATGGCAATGCCGCCCTGATACTTGGCGCCGATAATGCCTTCAATTCTCGCCTTGAGGTCCTTATCGGCTTTTAAATGGTGCTCGGCTGTTTTAAAACGGTTGAAACAGGCGGCACAGGGTACCATGACATCCATCGCATCTTTTTCTGCGGCAATCAGATTCCGCGCCGGCAGGGCAATGGACAAATCAAAATTTGTATTGTGCGCGGACGACGCGCCGCAGCAACACCAGTCATCAATTTCTTTGAGTTCGATGTCGAGGGCCCGACTGACGGCCCTCATCGACTGATCATACTCTTTCCCCGTCGCGTGCAGCGAGCAGCCCGGATAATATGAAACTTTCAAGAGCAGCCTCCTTAACCTTAAACCTCTTTATCAGTTTTTGTTTTTTCAAAAATATTTCTAACCGATTTCATGTCTTTCGTGCGGGGCGACAACAAAGCCAGCTTCCCTTTCATAAACATATCCAGACCCAGCAGTGCGTCGGAGAACAAATCTCCGGACTTGAGCTTGTAGTGCGCCATCATCATCGGTTCGTTGATGCGTCCGCCAAATTTTATTCCAGCCAGGAATGCCTCATGGAATTTTAAAACATTCGCTTCCCGCGCCGCAACGCCGGATTCGATGGCCATTTGTCTTAAAACATCCATCATGCCGGCAATATCGACCTGGTTGGGACAGCGGGTAATGCAGGTTTCGCAGGACAGGCAAAGCCAGATCGTTGAACTGTTGAGCACCTTGTCGCGCTGACCGTTTTGTATCATTTTGATGATTTTGTTGGGGTTGTACTCCATGTGCTTTGTCATGGGACAACCCGCCGTGCATTTGCGGCAATGATAGCAGCGCTGAATGGGAACACCGTTGATTTTTTTGTTTACTTCTTCCAGAAAAGTTTCCATGTAAACTCCATTATCTCAAACTAATTATGGGTTGTAGACAAAGTCTCCCTTGTCGTGATGTTCATCGAATTTGCCCAGCGGCGGCATATCTTCCATGCTGGAACCGGCGCGGTTGCCGAAAAATTCAAAGCAATCCTTGTCGATCTTCTTGAGGAACTTGCGCAGATCCACGCCCATCGGGCATACGGAAACGCACGAACCGCAATCGACACAACGTCCGACCATGTGGTACAGGCGCATCAACTGGAATACCTGGGTGTCGGACGGATCTTCACCGATGCCGACCCACTGCGGCTGGCTCTGTTCCACAAAACATATCGGACAGTAGCAGGAAGGACAGGCCTGACGGCAGGCATAACAGCGTATGCACTTATCCATTTCCTTTGTAAAATATGCCCAGCGTTCTTCTGTGGATTTGCCTTCAAATTCCCTGACGTCTTCATATTCCGCGTCGGGATTCATCGCCGGAGCAGGAGAACCGATCATGACATCGGAAATAATCGGATTATTGAAACGGCAGGTCTTGCAGCAATCCGCCAGCACATCTTTAAGATCAACAGTTTTATCACCATCAGATGTTTTCATCTTGATCTGGCCGCCGTCAATGGATCCGTCCACGATATCCGCGCCGCTGATGGCCGCTTTCAGCCCTTTGCCGTCCACATAACCATCGCAGGGAACACCGATAATGTAAACTTCATCACGTCCGCACTGTCTTTCCTGAAGATGAATGATCAGAGAACGGGTGGTGCAGCCGCGCGCCACGACCCCGATGATTTTTTTCTTCCGGTCTTCCGGTTTGACTCTTTTCTGGGAGTTTTTATGCTGAGTAATCAGGTCATGAACGTACTTGGCCAGATTCTGCGTGCAGAAATTGTTCCATACAAGTTTTTCCGTCTCTTCCGGCTTGGTGATGAAACAAGGCGTTGCCGTTAGAGGCAGCGTGCCTTTTTCATAACCGATAATTACATCAACTTTTTTCTCCAGAAGCAACCTGCTCGCTTCTTCCCGCAATTTTGTCTCGATGTTTTCCACAGTTATTGTTTCCCCGTTTATTTTTATTGCAAAAGTTTAGCCAATCTTTTTTACCAACTTATTTGCCGGTCCCAGCGCCCTTATTTTCTCCGTAGCTCCTTTGATAACCTGCGCCCATCTGTCACCTTCGGAAGCGGAAACCCAGGTAAATATGGTTCTGTCACCTTCCACGCCGATGTAGTTCAGGAAACTTTTTAACGTCGCAAACTTGCGCCGCGCCACCAGATTTCCTGAGGTATAGTGGCATTCACCCGGGTGTCAGCCCGAAACCAGAACGCCGTCGGCTCCGGTCTGCAGGGCTTTTACGATATAAAAAGGATTGATTCTTCCCGTGCAGGGAACGCGGATGATTCGGACATTCGGCGGATACTGAATTCTGCTGATTCCTGCCAAATCGGCTCCCGCGTAAGTACACCAGTTGCAGACGATGGCAACGAATTTCGGCTCCCAATCTTTGTTTGCTAAATTTTCAGCCATATATTCTCCTTCCAGCGGCCGGACGGCTTTAACCGTCAGCCTTCGTTTATGTTATATATCTGCGCCAGAACTTCTTCGTTATTGAAACCGTTGAGGTCCACGGCATTCATGCGGCAGGACGCCGTGCATACGCCGCAACCCTTGCAAAGCACCGCGTTGACTTCGGCGCACCCTTCCGCGACATTCACCTGAATCGCGCTGTAGGGACAATTGATTTCGCAGAGTCCGCAGGCCGAGCAGCGTTCCTTGTTGACGTAAGCGGTCTTGCCTTCCGCCTGGATGTAATCCAGCGTCAGAATCATACAGGCGCGAGATACCGCGGCGTTGGCCTGGGTGATGGATTCGTCGCTGAACTTGGGCGAATGCGCCATGCCGCACATGAACACACCGTCCGTCGCGAAATCAACCGGACGCAATTTGACGTGGGCTTCCAGAAAAAAACCGTCCTGATTGGTTGAGACTTTCAGCATATTGCCGATGGTGACATTTTCCGGATTCGGCACAACACCGACACTTAACGCCAATAGATCGGCAGGCACATTTACGTCTTCATTGAGAATCGGATCAAATACCCTGACCTCCACCCTGTCGCCGGAAGCAACTACTTCCGGTTTGCGGTCTTCTTCATAAGAAATGAACTTGACATTCAATTCACGCGCTTTTTTATAATAATCCTCTTTAAAGGCAAAGGTACGGATATCGCGGTAAATAATGGTAATGTCGCGTGACGGATCGGCCGCTTTTAGTTCAAGCGCGTTTTTGATCGCTTCGGAACAGCAGTAACGGCTGCAATATGGTCTTTCCTTGTCGCGGCTCCCCACACACTGAATCATGACCACATTTTTCACAGCCGCCAGCTTGGCATCCTTCTCGTAAATCATGGTTTCCAGTTCTCTTTGCGTTTTCACTGCCGCGTTCTGACCGTAGAGATATTCTTTCGGTTTGTTTTCGTAGGCGCCGATGGCAACAATGACCACACCGTGCTCGAAAACCTTTTCACCGTCTTTGGATTGAACAGTCGTTTTGTAGTTGCCGATATAACCTTCAATCTTCTTGATCTCAGCGGATGTGACCACCGTGATTAAAGGATTCTTGTATATTTTATCCAGCAGGTTCTTCAAATGCGCTCTTGTATCAAGCCCCTCGAGTGTTTTGTAAAGATGATTGTAATTTCCACCCAGGCGATCTTCTTTCTCTACAACGAATGATGCGAATCCCTGATCGGCCAGTGACAGGGCCGCAGTCATACCGGCCAAACCGCCGCCGATAATCAAGGCTTGATGATTTACGGGCAGCTGACCAGGCTTCAATGGTTTGAGATACTGAGCCTTGGCTACAGCCATTCTCAGCAGGTCTTTAGCTTTCGCGGTCGCCGCTTCCGGTTCGTGCATATGCACCCAGGAATCCTGATCGCGGATATTGGCCATCTCAAACAGGTATCTGTTCAAACCGGCCTTTTCGCAGTTTTCCTGGAACAGCCCTTCATGAGTTCTGGGCGAACAGGAGGCAACAACGACGCGGGTCAGATTCTGTTCTTCGATGACTTCTTTCATCTTTACGGCCGTGTCCTGTGAACAGGTAAAGAGATTGTCGGCGGCATAGACAACCGTCGGTAATGTGGCCGCGTAATCGCGGACGGCGGGAACATCTACAACACCGCCGATGTTGATACCGCAATGACAGACAAATACGCCGGTGCGCACCGGCTGACCGCGCATATCTTTTTCTTCCGGATTCTGAACCGGCGTAATCATGGTACCGCGACGGGAGGCAAGCAGTCCTTCCGCACAGGCTGCGGCGGCGGAGGCTTCCATAACGGTTTCCGGAATATCCTTGGGACCGCCGAAGGCGCCGCAGACAAACACGCCGGGGCGCGACGTCTGCACCGGATTTTCCAGCGAAGTCTTGCAGAAGCCGTGTTCTTCCAGTTCAATACCGAGGTTGGCTGCCAGTTGTTTGGCTTCCTGGGGAGGCATCAGGCCGATCGACAGAACCACCATATCAAATTCTTCTTCGGCAAGAGTACCATCCTGATTGACATAGGTAATCAGCAGATTATTGCTTTGCTGCAATTCTTTGATTGATGAAGGCATGGAGCGGATGTAACGGATGCCGTATTCATCTTTGGCGCGATTAACAAACCGGTCGAAATCTTTGCCGTGCGCACGGATATCCATGTAGAAAATGGTGGGTTCCAGTCCTTTGGCATGTTCCTTACCGATGATCGCTTCCTTGGTGGCGTACATACAGCAAACGGAAGAGCACCAACTGTTGCCGCAGGAAACATCGCGCGATCCGACGCACTGAATAAAAGCGATTTTTTTCGGCTCTTTGCCGTCGGAAATTCTCTGAACATGACCGAAGAAAGGACCGGACGCGGATAGAATTCTTTCAAACTGAATCGCCGAAACAACATTTTTGTAAATGCCGTAACCGTATTCGCCGCGCAGACGCGGGTCAAACAGCTCGAAACCGGGCGACGCGATAATGGCGCCGACTTCAATGGTTTCCTCTTCCACTTTCATATCGTGATCGATGGCCTTCGCAATACAGGCCTCCACGCACTGATAACATTCGGAGCAGATCCCACAGGAAAGACAGCGGCTCGCTTCGGCAATTGCCTGTGCCTCACTGAACCCCAGGCCGACTTCCTTGAAATTGGTTTTGCGGTCTTCCGGTTTCATCAGCGGATATTTTTCACGCGGAACCTTAGCCACATCGGAGACATCCGCTTTGTCCGCCAAATCCTTGGTCCAGTCTTTTTCCCGGCCGGCTTTCATATCCTCGCCGCGCAGATAACGATCGATGGATTTGGCCGCTTCCTTGCCGGAATATACAGCCTTGACAACCGTCTGGGGACCGGTAGAAACGTCACCACCGGTGAAAATACCGGGAACATTGGTTGCAAATGTTACTTTATCGAAATCCACATTATTCCATTTATTGATAGAAACGCCGCTTTCCTTGGTGATGAAAGACAAGTCGGCTTCCTGACCGATGGCGGGAACAATGGCGTCGCATTCGACGATAAATTCGGAGCCTTTGATTTCCACGGGACGGCGACGTCCGCTGGCATCCGGCTCACCCAGTTCCATGCGCGTGCATTCGACACCGGTTACTTTGCCATCCTTGCCTACAATACGTTTCGGGGCAACGAGGAATTTCATTTCAATTCCTTCTTCAATGGCCTCTTCGATTTCCTCCGGAGATGCAGGCATTTCCGCACGGGTACGACGATAGAGAATGAAGACTTCTTTCGACCCTGTTCTAACGGCTGTGCGAACAGCATCCATCGCAACGTTACCGCCACCGATGACGGCAACCTTGTCGCCCAGTCTGACTTTTTCGCCCAGGTTTACCTTCATGAGGTAATCAACGCCGTGAACCACGCCCTGCATTTCTTCACCGGGAATGTTGAGCTTGCTGCTCTTCATCGTACCGCAGCCGATGAAAATAGCGCTGTAATCAGATTTCAATTTATCGAAAGAAATATCTTTGCCGACCCTCTTATTAAGGTGAATTTTTACACCGAGTTCTTCAATGACTTTGATTTCCGCCTTCAGAACATTCTTGGGCAGGCGGTATTCGGGAATACCAACGGCCAGCCAGCCGCCGGCAACAGGCAGAGCCTCGAAAACATCGACATCGTAGCCTTCAATGGCCAGATAATACGCGCAGGTCAGCCCTGAAGGACCGGCGCCGACAACGGCGACTTTTTTGCCCTTGCTTTCTTTTTTTTCGGGGATATAGCGGGTATCGCTGTTTAGATCCAGATCAGCAACAAATTGTTTGAGGTGCATAATATCAATAGGATCATCCACTTTACCGCGCATACAGGCCGTCTCGCAGGGATGGTTACAGACACGACCGCAAACTATGGGGAAAGGATTATCCTGCTTGATCAGCTTGAGGGCTTCTTTGAATTTTCCTTTAGCAATCAACGCCACATACCCCTGAACGCTGATGTGTGTGGGACAGTGGGCTTTACAAGGAGAAGTTCCCAGTTTGTCAATCGCGAAACCGCTGGGAATGGCCTGCGGGAAATGACGATAGATCGCTTTTCTTTCGCTTAAATTGCCGTTGAATTCATCTTTGACTGTTACAGGACAGACTTTGGCGCAGTCGCCGCAACCTGTACATTTATCAAGATTGACGTACCGCGGAGCGGATGTCATTTTAACTTTGAATTTTCCGGGCTCGCCTTCGACCGAATCAACTGTTCGCTGGGTCTTGATTTCAACATTGGGATGGCGGCCGACTTCAACCAGTTTGGGAGACAATATACAGGCTGAACAGTCATTTGTAGGAAAGGTCTTGTCCAACTGCGCCATGACGCCGCCGATGCTGATCCCGTTTTCGACCAGATATACTTTCATTCCGGAGTTGGCTAAATCAAGAGATGCCTGAATACCGGCAATTCCCGAACCAACAACCATTACCGCACCAATTTTTTCGTTATCTTTTAGCACCTGATTACACCTCGTTATTCTATATCAAAGAATCTCTCCACGGGTACTATAGTACCCTCCGCTACGCGGGATAATTTCCAATCCAAATATTTCGAGATTGGATAATTCGGCTTACAAAATTCAGTTCACCTAATAGCGACCTTTAGGTTATTTATTTCTAAATTTTGAGTCTCATTACTACTTGTGCTTCAAACTGCATCCCTCTGCAAGTCGGGATTCGTTTTCAGCAAATCTTATTAATAATGTTGTCAAAAAACCTCTTTAAATAAGCGCTATTCGGCTAACATAATTTGCTTACCCTGTCAAGAAAATTAGCCTTGTTCGCTCGTTTTTTGTTGCTAACTTATTGATATAATAAAGTTAAAAAATGACTATCGTTCACTGACCGGCGTTCATAAATTAACGAAATAAATTCTTTTTTGTTATCTTAAAATTTTTCTAAAAACCTTATTTGATTTTACAGATTTGAATCATTGAGGCAGATATCTTAGCAGATATCTTAAATGATCTTCAATGAATTGCCAAATTTCATCTTTGCCCTTTTGAGTTTTTGCAGAAAACAAAATCGGTTTATTACCATCTGTTGTCTTCAAAGCTTTTTCAATGGCGTGCCTGCGAGCAATCGCCTGATTGTCGGATAATTTGTCGGTTTTGGTCAGAATATATAAATAAGGTATGCGATAGTGTTGAAGCCAGTCGCGCAAAGACAAGTCATCTTTATTCGGATCACGCCGGATGTCCAGAATAAAAACTACCAGGCAAAGAGACTGCCTCTCGCACAGATACGCTTCAATCATGTCCCCCCAGTCTTTTTTTACCAAACGGGAAACTTTGGCAAAACCGTAGCCGGGCAAATCAACAAAAGATATTCTCTCGTTAATCGTAAAAAAATTGATCAACTGTGTCCTACCCGGAGTATTGCTGGTTTTCGCCAGATTTTTACGCCCAACAAGTGTGTTAATCAAGGAAGATTTCCCGACGTTGGAGCGCCCGACAAACGCTATCTCCGGCATCGAAGCCTTCGGATACTGCGGCGGCCAAACGGCGCTTTTAATAAATTCTGCGCTGACAATTTTCATGTTTATAAATAATCCTTAGTGATGGCATTATACCAATTCTAAATCAAAGATGATATTGAGGCGGCTAGGCGGAGGCCCGGCATGCGCCGGGCAAGATGCCGACAACGACGACAACAAAAATAGCGCTTTGATTTAGAATTGGTATTAATAGGCATCTTTCCTTTTCACCAAGTCCATTATGAAAATCAATATTTGTTTTTCATCAACTGAATAAAACAAACGATATTCTCCGCTACGATACCGGTAAACATCTTTAAATTCACCTAACCGTAATTACCGGATTCCGCCGTTTACTCCGCAGAGGCAAAGCCCGGCGCATACGGGGAGTGCTTTGTAAAACCTGCGGCTTTACCGGCAAGGAAAGCGCCTATTAAATAATTGCGTCTCCCTGCGGGAATGCGCCCCCGGTCAACAGCCCACCTACTCGCGTTCAAAGGTGATGCCGTATTTCTCAAGTTTTCTCTCCAACGTAGGACGCGATACTCCCAATATATCGCAAATCTCACCTTTGTTTTTATCTGTCTCTTTGATGACTTTTCGAATGTAGCGTTCTTCAACCTCATCAAGAGTCAGAAACTTCTCCGGCTCAGACGATTTGAATAAACCTGCTGTTAAATCATCTGATAATTTGGAATTATCTTCATTGCTCAGTTCGGGAAAATCATTAACACCCAAAACTTGTCCCTGAGCGACAACGCAAGCTCGCACCAGCAGATTTTCCAGCTCGCGGACGTTGCCCGGCCAGTTATAATTCATGAAGATTTCCATTACTTCACCGGAAACTCCGATAATCTTCTTATGCAAATCCAGATTAATCTTGGCCAGCAGATAATCAATCAGCTGCGGAATATCCTGACGGCGCGCACGCAGCGGCGGCAGGTTAATGGATACTATATTGAGGCGGTAATATAAATCGTCGCGAAATTTCCCTTCATTAACCAGAGTCTTTAAATCCTTATTGGTCGCGGCCATAATACGGGCGTTGACTTTAACCTTATCTTTTCCGCCCACTCTGTCGAATTCCATCTCCTGTAAAACGCGCAGAAGTTTCGCCTGAAGATTGACGGACATTTCGCTTATTTCATCCAAAAACACAGAGCCGTATCTCGCCAGTTCGAATTTGCCCAGTTTTCTGGCAACGGCTCCGGTGAACGAACCTTTTTCATGGCCGAATAGTTCCGACTCCAGCAGAGTTTCGACAATCGCCGAACAGTTAACGGCGATAAAAGGTTCATCAGGCGAAGTATTGTTATGTATTACTTTGGCAATTAATTCCTTACCCGTACCGCTCTCACCCTGAATCAGAACGGTAGTGCGACTCTGGGAAACAATTCCTATGGTTTTAAAAATTTCCCGCATTTCGTTGCCGGTACCAATAATGTCTCCGACGCGGAAAGTTCTTGACGGTTCCATCAGAAGGCCATCGATCTTTTTTTCCATCTCCAGTGTTTTCATTGCTTTTTTAATTGCCAGGTCGAGTTCGTCAACATTAACCGGTTTGTGAATATAATCAAAAGCGCCTCTTTTCATCGCGTTGATGGTAGTTTCCATGTCATGGAAAGCGGTTATCATAATGACTTTAACGTTTTCGTTTTCTTCTTTGAGATCTTCAAGAACGGTAAATCCGTCAACATCCGGCAGACGGATATCCAGAATTACAACATCCGCCTGCTCCTGCACGTATTTATTCAAACCGTCAGTGCCGGTCAGCGCCGTACGGACTTTGTAGCCTTCTTCCGTCAGATACAGATCCAGTGTTTCCGCGATGGAAGCGTCATCGTCAATAACAAGAATACTCGGCATATAATGTTACCCTATTCATTAATTTGTAATGTGTGACAGTGTGCTTTCAGTTACCAGAGGTAAAATAATAAGCGCTTTTGTCCCCTCATTCTTTTTGCTGAAAATATCTATCGTCCCCTGATGAATATCAATTATTTTCTTTACCAGAGAAAGTCCCAAACCTGTACCATAATTTTTTCGCGTAAAGAAAGGATTAAATATATGCGGCATATCTTCCTCATTGATGCCACTGCCGTTATCCGTAATTTCCACGACAATCGACTGACGCGTCTCATAAGCGTAGCGCAGCGAAACCGTAATTTTACCGTTATTTTCTATGGCTTCCACAGCATTGCGGATTATATTAATGAATGCGTCCGTTATCATCGCCGCATCCACTGTAACGTGAGGAACATTGTCATATTTTGTCTGCACCTCAATCTTCTTATCGGATATTCCTTTTTCCGACATCGCGATGGCCTGTTCCAAAACCTTGGAAATATCCACCGGATTTTTCTTCGGTTCCACCGGCTTGGCAAAAGCCAGGATATCATTGACCAGCATTTCCAGATGTTCCACTTCTTTTTCCGCAATTTTAAACCTTTTTAAATCATTTCCTTCAGGAGTCATGCGCTTGGCCAGTATCTGCAAACTCATTTTGATTGAAGAAAGAGGGTTGCGTATCTCATGGGCTATGCCCGCCGATAACTGTCCCAAAGCTGACAGTTTTTGACTTTCATAAAGCTGCTTCTCCAGATTTTTAAATTCGGTGATATCGCGTTGAACCAGAATATAATGATTGGTGCCGATGAGCGGAGAAGTCGTAATCAAGAGGTTGTGTTTGCGGCCATCTTCACCGGTTGCTTCAATTTCATAGGAGTCATAAATGCCTTTTTTTGCATCTTGCCATTTGGACAAAACGATTTCTTCGTATCCGGGGGCAACAAAATCTATAAAATATTTTCCCTTGAAATCACGGATTTGGGTCTCTCCTTTCTTTAGACCACTGCTCATATAGTTAATGATGCCGTTTTCATCCATTTCATAAATTTTATCCGGCAAACTTGTAATGATTGTTTGAAGATAATTATATAAATCCTCAATACGCCGTCGCAATTCGATGTTTTCAATCAATTCATTCTGCATTGTTTCGGCATATTCACTTAAGCTTTTTGTCATTTCTCTTTCACGTGAAATATCCTGAAGCGTTTCAATGGCTGCTACAATTTCTCCTTTTTCATTATAAATAGGAGCCGCCAAAAAATACAGAAAACGACTGCAACCGCCAAGATTTTGAAAATAATCAATTACTTCATAAGCCCCTAATACATTGTCAGATTTTTTTATTTGTTTCGTGCTGTAATATTTACTCAAATCTTCTCTCTTGTTGTCGATAATTAAATCCGCAATAACAGGTCTTGGTGTTGAATAAAACGGTTTGTATTGATTATCGGTGCCAAGCATATCTTCAGCTGAATAACCGGTAAGTTCAGTACACGCCTGATTCCACAAAATAACTTTGTGTTCATTATTAATGACAAAGCTGGGAATTGGCGAGCCTTCTATAATACCTTCCATGATTTTCTTTTCCCGCAGCAGTTTTTCCTGCCAGTCTTCCCGCTCTTTTAATCTTTTTTCTCCTTCTTTAATACGCAGTCTTTTACCCTCTTTATAGGCAAAAGAAATACCGGCAATTATAACTACCAGAATGAGTAAAAACGAACCGAAAAGCGTATAAACAAAAGTTTTACGAACTGGTGAAATTACCTGACTGTATGGAGTTGCAACAAAGAGAATCCATCTTTTATACCCTGCCTGTAAAGGATAAAAAGCAATCACGCTGCGCTGCTGTTTGGTATCATTCTGACGAACCATCGCTTCAAAGTAACCGCCTTGACCTGCTGAAAAATCTATTTGCGTCCCTTTACCGTTTTTGAACAGGCTTTTTATGTTTTCTCCTATAAATGCAGGATTATCGTGAATAATTATTTGTTGATTTTCATCTATTAACCATACTTCTCCCATTTCATTATATCCGGCTTGCTCTTCGTATTTATTAACAACGACCGCCAAAGAAAAAATGACTATCCAAGCCCCTCCGAATTCACCACTTTGATGCTGAAGAGGATAACCTATTATCAGATACCGACCTGTTTTTTGTTTAAAATCGGCAACACGCAACTTTCCCGGCACAGCTACGCTTAAATATTGTTTTTGTTCTTTTTTTATAATTTTAAAATGATCTGACAAATTTATTCCGGGTAAGTTCTCACGGGGATAAAAACTTTTTACTTTACCTGTGGCATCAAGCAGGACAATGGAATTGAAAGCGTTTTCCCAACCGGAAGATAATATTTTATAATAACTGTCAACTTCTTCCGGAGTTTTTTCTAACTGAAAATCAAAATGAGAAAATAAAGCAATATTTTTCTCAACCTGTGAAAAAATCTCCGACAATCTTGTTGCAGTATTCTTTACATTGGCAAGTTGCTGCCGGCTAAATAACTCCGCCATATCTTTTTCCCGAGCATAATTAACCGTCAGGACAAGCAACAGGATCAGAATAATTACGGCCGCGCTCGATAACCAAATGCGCACATCAATAACCCTACGGAAAAGATTACTAATTCTACTAAATAATGTCACCTAATCTTCATTGTCCTTTTTACTTGCTTTATGAGAGAGTTTAATCCCTACTAAGACATAAACCAAAATTGCTGCTGTAAGTGAAATTAGAAGTTTTGCCGAACCGCTTTCAATTTTTAAAGCATAAGAACAAATTAGCCATACGATGGGATAAGTAACTGCCGTTAAAAGTTCCTGCATGATCATCCTTTAATGTAAAAAGTGGTCTTTTATTTGATTTTATACTAACGACCTTGGTAAAAATTTTCAATAGAAATATAAGAAGCAAATTCAATGACTGCTGATAAATCAACAGTAAGAATCAAACTGATTAAACAAATGTCTGCATATAAAGATCTAATGTCTGCATATAAAGATCATTATCAGCAAATATATTTTAATGTTTTATAATAATTTATTTAATAAAATATTAAATCCGTTTCTAAAATATTCTGATTTCCAGTTTATAAAAAAACTCACGAATATTTTTTATGAATTCTTTCCTTGCCTTTTATATTGTGAATTGAAACAATCTCAATAGATTAGATTAATATTTACCCCACATCCATGCTTTTTAAAATATATTATATTGAAATATTTTATTCATATTAAAAACATGGCATAAGCCATGCATATTTTTTAATCAACTAAAGTTTAAATTATTTCTCTTTCCCATGAATAATTATTTATGTTATGAAAGTACGAAATAATAATAAACAATTTATTATGAAAGGAGATAACAATGTTACGCAAATTCGGTAAAAAAATCTTGACAGCATCTACATCAGCGGTAGTTCTGCTCATGGCAACTCCGGTTGTCTTCGCGGCAGAGGCTATTCCTTCCGGCGATCTTTCTTCCAAAGCTATGTTTGCAGTGGGGGCGATGATTGCCGCAGGTTTGGCAATTGGTATTGGAGCCGTCGGCGCAGGTTTGGGTATTGGAACAGCGGCCAGTGGAGCTTGCAGCGCTGTGGGAAGAAATCCGGGTGTTCAGGGAAAAATCATGATGACCATGCTAGTTGGTATGGCCATGGCTGAGTCCATCGCGATTTACGCGCTGGTTGTTTCTCTGGTTCTTCTCTATGCCAACCCTTACATGCGTTATTTTTTGGGTTAATAAAAAACTTTTTAACACAAAATAACAAAGGTTAGGGGGAAAAGTAATGTCAAAAACTAATAAAGATAAGCGGTCTTTTAGTATTGGAAGCGTGTTCTTCCTGCTTATCGTAATCCCCTTATCATTAATGGCTTTCTTAATTGCCAACGGCATGTTTAAGCTGGGGGTTACTGTAAAAGAGAGGACTGTTAACGTTCTCGATAATAAATCCCAGGAAGATATGAAGGCAAGAGCCGTCAATACGGCAAACGAAATTGCTAAGTTCCTGGCTGAATGCAAAAAAGATTTACAAGTTGCAACCATCATTCCCTCAACGGAATCTGTCTACAAACAGTTTGTCGCTGAAAATAAAAAACTGCTCTGGGTAAAACGTGACGGCAAAGTGCAGCAGGTATTGGTCCCTCTGTACAAAGAAATGGCTCTGATTGACAGAAGCGGCAACGAACAAATTAAAATCGTTGACGGTCAGGCAGTGCCGGCGAATAAGAGGGTAAATGTCAGTAATCCGGCCAATACAACATATAAATCTGAAGATTACTTCTCTAAGACAAAAAATCTAAACAAAGGTGAAATTTATGTTTCCCCCGTAACAGGTTTTTATGTGGATAAGGCAGCGTTTGATAAAGGGCAAAGATTTGAAGGAATTGTCCGTTTTGCGACACCGGTCTTCAATAAAGATGGGTTTGCCGGTGTAATTACTTTGGCTCTGGATTATGGACATCTGGCTGCATTTACCGATCAACTTGTTCCTACGCAAGCGGAAAGAGTAGTGGAGACAAATGCGGCCACAGGAAATTACGCGTATATGGTAGACAATCGCGGTTATATCGTTTCTCATCCGGCTGATTATCATATTGTCGGACTCAATCCCAATGGAACGACTGTGACGACTATGACTGCTCAGAATGCTTCGGAAATGGCCAAGAAAGGCACGGAAGCGTTAAATATGTCCCAACTTGGGTTTATGGATCCAAACCTATTCAATATTGCCAAGGAAGCTGCAACGGGAAAATCAGGAATATTAATGTACAAATTTGGTGGAATTACGAAGTTCGTAGCTTACGCGCCAATCAAGTTTTATGCATCCAATCTTCCCGAGCCGGCCGGCTTTGGATGGGTAGGACTGGGATTGGATGTTGAGAAATACAACTATGAAGCAATGAAAGTATCCAAGGAAATTGAAAAGGAAGCTAAAGCATGGACGGCGACGGTCATCTTTATTCTGATCGCTTCCATGATTATTTTGTTTTTCATTATGTTGCTTCTGGTTCGTGGAATCAGCCGTTCGTTAGAGGCGAAGATTCCCGAAGGATCCGAAGGCGGTGACTTCGACGACGATGATGACAAATAATTTAATTTAATAAATCAACCAAAAGGCCGAATCGAGATTCGGCCTTTTTTTTTTCAAAAAAAATAAAATGGATTTTAATGAAATACAATATATAATAACTCAAATCGACTATAAGACTATAACAGTTTGTATTCTCTTTAATATTTTTATTTTAAAGAGAAGGAGGGCAAAATGAACTGCTTCCCGCATCTGATGGCTTTGATTATCGGTTGTATTGTTCTTTGGATAATAAAAAGAAAATATAAAAAAATACGTAACCGCGAATTAATTATCATTTTTATTCTATACGTTTTACTAATTGGCCTCTTTACAGACCGCGGCATTGATCTCGCCAGACAATTTATAAATTATATTCAGTTAGATTAAAGCTTTTCACACAAAAGCAGGCGTAAATGTTATTATTTAAAAACAGTTTGACTTTTATTTTTTACATTAAAACAAAGAAATAAAAATATGGTGGGAAAAAACCCCAGGGATAAACGAAAACAATTCAATAAATTAAGCGGAATTTTGATGTTATCAGCTTGGGGTTTTGCGATAGTTTTATCTTCCTTCCTTTTCTTATTTATTGGTTACCTTGTAGACGAAATTCTGGGAACTACTCCTAATTTTATGCTGTGTTCTTTCTTCGTTGCCATAGGATTGTGTATGTGGAGGATTTACAAGGATGCCAAAGACAAAGGTAAACGACTGTAATACCTAATAGAAATTATGACCAAACATTTTCACGTTATAGTAAAAGGCACTGGAGAAGATCATAAGCCGAGTTTTGTCCCACGCTTAGGTTACCCTGTGCGCGGTGATGATCATTCATCTGGGACGACGATTGCCCGCCGTCTCTAGCGACACTACCCGAGAACATTGGACGGGCCACCCTTAACGTTCTCCTATTTGGTCTTGCTCCGAATGGGGTTTACCATGCCTTTCCTGTCACCAGGAAAGCGGTGAGCTCTTACCTCGCCTTTTCACCCTTACCCAGGCTTTCGCCAGGCGGTATTTTTTCTGTGGCACTTTCCTTAAGGTCGCCCCCAGTCGCTGTTAGCGACCATCCTGCCCTGTGGAGCCCGGACTTTCCTCCAGTAGATAAATTCTACCGGCGATCATCTGATCTTCTCCGGCCTTTGTTTTATTCTACACTCGATTTATATTTCTTTCAAGATATGCTTTATAAATTTGCATTTGCCAATTTAACCTTGACAAATAAATACTACTGTGATTTATAAATCGTTTCATCACTTTTAAAGGATTAACCATGAAAAAAACTTTAACAAACAAAACAAATACAAAAAGAAAGAAGACCCATGGGTTTCTTGTTCGCATGGCTTCAAAATCCGGAAGACAGGTTTTAAGCCGCAGAAGGGCTAAAGGAAGAAAACGTTTAACCGTGTAATTTACTTTCAGTGAACGCAGTGAACGTTGTCAGCATGCATGAAAGAACAATCTTACCGAAAATCGGAAAGGATCAATACTCAAAGCAGATATAGAACTATTTACCGACAGGGGATGTGGAGAAGTTCTCAACACTTTACAGCCATAACATGCAGCAATTCTCAAGGGGTTAGAAGGCTGGGACTTACCGTAACCAAAAAAGCGGGAAATGCCGTAAAAAGAAACAGAATAAAACGATTGATCAGAGAGTTTTTTCGCCTCAACAAGAATTTGTTTCCCGCCGGTCACGACGTTGTAATCATGGTAAAAAGAAATACGCCGCCCCTTACTTATTTCGAAGCATGCAAAGAATTGACGGAACTTTTCACGCGGAAAGCTGGTATATAATTTATGCTCAGGACAATTTTACTAAAATCTCTTATTACTATAATTCGTTTATACCAAATCTGTGTGTCACCCTTCTTTTTTGCTCCATGTTGTCGCTTCTATCCATCATGTTCCGAATACACCATCTCGGCAATTAAATTACATGGACCGGCAAAAGGAACATTCATGGGCATAAAAAGGATTCTTCGCTGCCACCCCCTGCATCCCGGCGGTTATGATCCCGTCAAGTAAAATAAAACTGGAGGTTTTTAATGGATAAAAGGACAATTTTGGCCGTAGTCCTGTCACTTGCCGTGCTTCTAATATATCAGTTATTTTTTATCAAACCACCGGCTCAAAAGCAGCAAGCAACCACGGCTCAAGAATCAAAACAAATCAGCAAAGATATCTCTGTGAAAGCGCCTGTTACTACGGCAATGGCAACAATGTCAAGGCCTGCAGTCCAACCGGCAATCGTAAAAAAAGAAGCTTCACCTAAAGATATTAAGGTAGAAACTGATAATTATACGGCGATATTTTCTACAAAAGGCGCTGCCTTAAAATCGTTCAAGCTTAAAAAATATCAACAAGAATGTTCAAAATGCGTTAGTGATATTTACCCCGCAATTAAAAGTTTCATAACCGGAACGAAACAGTCCCCAAAAGAAAAAAGTAATGAGCCAATAGAACTTGTAGCAATCAACGAATCAAGCCCTTATCCGCTGGCTATTACTTTCCCACAGTTAACCTCTGAAATTACAACTGATTCGATATATGATGTTGACGCAACCAACCTGGATATGAAAAGTTCCAAAGAAAAAAACAGTTTGGTTTTTTCGCGGAATTTTGACGGACTTAAGATAGAAAAGATTTTTACTTTCAATCCCGATAACTACTCAATTGGACTGGACGTAAAAGTATCCAATTTCACTAACTCACCGATAATCGAGATACCTCATCTTAACTGGTATGAATATGCCGACCCGAAAAAAGAAAAAGACAACTATAGTAATGAGGGACCAGTCGCGTATGTTTCCAAATCTGTCAAGCGTAAAAAAGTTTCTGATATATCAACGGATTTAAGTCTTGGTCCTGATGTTTCCTGGGGCGGATTTGAAAAAAAATATTTTATGGCAGTTGTCATACCGCAAGATCCGTCCCTGACCACTATCAACATGTCCAAAGATAAAAACAACATGGTCTCTGTAGAAATCAGAGGAGCAAAAAGCATAATTCCGCCGAATCAGTCGGACTCTTTGAAATATTCTCTATTTATTGGTCCCAAAGATTACACTCTTCTCAAAAAACTGGGTATCTCGCTGGAAGAAGCTATCGAGTTTGATTCATTTATACCTGGATTGAAATGGCTTTCCATCGGTTTACTGATTTTCATTAAATTTTTGTATCAGTTTGTCGGTAATTACGGTATTGCCATTGTCATACTGACAATTCTGATCAAACTCATTTTCTGGCCGCTCGGCACCATAAGTTACAAATCCATGAAAGAAATGCAGAAGCTTCAGCCTAAATTAATGGAGTTAAAAGAAAAATACAAAAATGATCAGGCTAAAATCGGTCAGGAAACCATGGCTCTTTATCGAGCTCATAAGGTAAACCCTCTTAGCGGTTGTCTGCCAATGCTGATTCAGATACCGGTTTTTATCGGCCTGTATAATACACTTCTTTATGCCATTGAACTGCGTCATTCGCCGTTCTTCTGGTGGATTCAGGACTTATCGGCTAAAGACCCTTATTACATTACACCGATTGTCATGGGTGCAACGCAATTTATTCAACAGAAAATGACACCTGCTACTGGTGATCCCATGATGGCAAAAATGATGTTGATCATGCCTATTGTATTTACATTTATATTTCTGAATTTCCCGGCAGGATTGGTTATTTACTGGTTAATAAATAATGTATTAAGCATCGGTCAGCAAATTTATATTAATAAAAAATTTGCTGACTGATATAATTACTCGAGGTTTTAAAATGAATTCAAAAACTATAGAAATAGAAGAAAAATCAATTGATGAAGCTATAGAAAAAGCTTGCCGCGAATTTGGCGTACCACGGGAAAAATTAAATATTGAAATTATTTCAGAGGAAAGTGGAGGCTTTTGGGGTATATTTTCCAAAAAGGCCAAAATAAGAGCTTCACTTCTTTCCCTAAATATTGATTTTTCATTTACGGACAACAAGGAAGACAAACAAGAATTAAAAATAGAAACGCAGGGGAAGACTGAAAAAGAAAGTCCATCTGAAAGAAAGATTGTGACGGACAAACCAAAAAAGCAGGTTGAACCTACTGTTGTTTCCGATTCAACTTCCAACCCTACGCTGGCATTAAAGGCAAAGGAGCTATTAGATGGCATTTTGCAGAGAATACCGTTGGATTGCCGTGTAACTGTCAATGAAACAACGGAAAAAATAATTCTCAATATTGAAGGTGATAATAGCGGATTGCTCATTGGTAAACGCGGACAAAATATTGATGCCCTTCAGTATATATTGAATAAAGCAATCAATAAACTTAATAACGTCCATAAAATGATCATGATCGATTCGGGAGAGTACCGAAAGAGAAGAGAGGAATTCCTGCTTGGTTTGGCGGAAAGAATCAGGGAAAAAGTAAAAAAAACAATGAAACCTGTATCAATAGGCCATATGAACGCTCATGACCGACGCCTTATTCATCTGGTACTGCAGGAAGATGAATCGTTGATCACACAAAGCCGCGGCGAGGGCAAATTTAGAAAAATTGTGATTCTTCCCGCAAAAACAGGTAATTCCAGGCATAGCAGAGAAAAAAAACCACGGGGGTTAAACCCAAAGCAAGCTGTGGAAAGAGATAAACCGGCAAGCTAAGATATTATTCCCCGTTTATATGGTATAATTCGACCGACAAACTTCAATCTGCACGCTTTCGAAGTTTGAGTCTCATTACCCTACGCTTTGCGGCTTAATTTGAGAATCACAACGTTAAAGGGGAAGTGTCTTACTATGCTTCGCCAAGATACCATAGCAGCATCCGCGACTCCTTTGGGTCTGTCCGGAGTTGGAATAATCCGAATAAGCGGGCCTGAAGCTCTCGAAATTGCCAATCGTATTTTTCAGCCCTCCAAAGGAATCTGTCCCTGGGAAAGTCATCATTTATACCACGGCGATATAGTTTCCGCGGATGGCAAGACTATCCTTGACGAAGTATTAATCTCTTATATGCGCAAACCCCATTCTTTTACGGGAGAAGATGTTATAGAAATCAACTGTCATGGCAATCCCATCATTATACAATCCATACTCACACAGCTGCATGAATTGGGATGCCGTCTGGCGCATCGCGGAGAATTCTCCCAGCGCGCCTTCTTAAATAATCGCCTGGACTTATCACAGGCGGAAGCTCTCTCGGCAATGATTAGCACAAAATCGGCAAAAGCCTATGCCATGGGACTTTCTCAGTTAAAGGGATCACTTTCCAGAGAATTGGAAGACCTACGTCTGCTTTTGATTGAAGCACTGGCCTTGCTGGAAACCGCCATTGATTTCACCGAAGACATATCCGAGGAAAAAATCACGGAAGCGCCACCGCAAATTAATCAGGTGTTGGAACGACTGCAACTGCTTCTCTCGTCATACGGTACGGCAAGAGCTTATTCCGAAGGTGTAAACGTTACAATTACCGGCAAGCCGAATGTCGGAAAATCAAGCTTACTCAATTCCCTGACCGGCAGGAAAAAAGCTATTGTTACCGATATTCCCGGAACGACACGTGACTTGATCACGGATACAATCAATATCAGCGGCATTCCCGTTCATTTAATTGATACCGCAGGAATAAGAGAACCGCAAAACCTGATTGAAAAAGAGGGAATATCTCTGGTGTGGGAAAGTCTGGCTAACGCAGATGTCATTATTGTAATGCTGGACGCAAGCAAACCACTGACAGGTGAAGACAAAATTATTATTGATAAAAATAAAACGGGAAAAATTATCGCCGCAATCAACAAAATTGATTTACCCAGGAAATGGGAAACAAAAGCCCTTAAAACATTATTTCCTGTGGAAACAAAAATTGTGGAAATCTCTGCAAAACTGGGCAACGGATTGGAAGAATTGAAAAACATAATTATAGATTTATCTGTCGGCAGCAAAGATGAATCTGCAGGCAATGTTATGATTACCAATCTGCGTCATAAACTGGCAATAGAAAAAGCCTTAAAAAATATTCAAAACGCAGAAGAAAGTATCGCTAAGGGCATGTCTGTCGAGTTCGCCGCTTTCGATCTGCGTGAAGCTCTGGATAACCTTGATGAAATAACCGGTAAAAAGATAAATGATGAAATATTAGACAAGATTTTTTCCGGCTTCTGCATAGGCAAATAATAATATACACTTCACTCAGTCTCTTTACGCCGATAGGATCCAGAACCTTTGAAATCACAATACTGGCTTATCCCCTTCGACCACAGATAAGGCGGATTATAATCTCGCGAATCTATCCACGTTAATCGGATTACCAGACGTTTCAATACCTCACGTTGATCACGAAGAAATCTCATAACAAATATTATTTTGTTTCCAATCCCTGGACAAATGCCAGAACGTTTTTGCCTAAGACATTGTGGTTATAGCCGCCTTCCAAAATACCGAAGCAACCGCCATTGTTGCGTTTTGAGGTTTCTTTGACCAGTTTGCCCATATATTTATAATCTTCGGTTTTTAACAGGCCGCCCCAATCAGCTTCGTGATTATCAAAACCGGCAGATACGGCAATCATATCAGCATCAGTTTCAGCAAGAGCATCCTGCACTTTTTTCAAATATTCATTGCGATTGGACGAGGCAGGATTGAAGATCGTCACATATCCCCTGCTTTCAAGAGTATTGACATTGCCGTCCCCGAAATGCAGATCGAAATCCAGGATAAAAGCCTTTTCAATTTTACCTTCTCTTTTCAGCTTTTCCAGCGCTATTGCCATATTATTGAAATAGCAGAACCCCCAGGCGCTACCTGCAGAAGCGTGATGTCCGGGAGGACGAATAACGGCAAAGCATGGTTCTGTCAATCCTATTTGTGCTGCTTTAATCGCTCCTCCTGCAGCCAGCGCAGCAATATCATAGATGCCTTCCTGTTCAACCGACCTTACATGCTCGGGAGTGTGTACTTTAAGTATATCTTCTTTTGTTGCCGCAGAAGGTTCCACAAAAGTCACTTTACCACGCAGGGCCATTTCCACGGCTTGAATTCTGCCGGGAGCGGAAGCGGGATCAGAAGAATAAACTTCGTTATAATCTTCGTGATAAACAACTCTCATATAATCCTCCTTTTATCTTACCTGTCATTTCCAGGAAAGTAAGCGACGAGAAATCTCATAAAATAATTGATAAGGATTTCTCCCCAGCATAGCTGAACTATAGGCTGCAGTTGAAATGACAAAACAGATTATTTTTATGTCACTTTAAAAATCCCGCCGATTTCAACGCATTAATTGTATTTATTGCTACCGGCAATTCCCGTAAATCCTTTCGAGAGAACCAGCCTGCATCAAGAGCATCATCAGCCCCTCTGGGTTCACCTGCAACATAATCAGCGGAAAAATCAACAATGACATAATGATATTTAATTTTTCTTTTACTGTCACGCTCGATGAAATCAAATACATAGATGCAATCCCTGACTTTTATAGTTATGCCTGTTTCTTCGAGAATTTCCCGAGCAGCGCATTCCTGCATAGTTTCACCAAGTTTCAAAGTACCTCCGGGGATTGCCCAAAGTTCCTTGCCTGGTTCTGCTCCACGCTTTACCAACAATACTTTTTCATCTTTAATTGTTATCACTCCGACTCCGACTCCCGGCGCTATCGGATAAACGTTGCCTGATTTAGAATTCATATTAAATTGCCTTCTCCAGTTTAAAAGAAAAACTGCTTGTAATCCAGGGCTCCTTCTGACCATCAAAAACCTTTTCCACAAATCTTACGCGCCTGTTTTTACCGATAAGTAAAATCGTGGAAGAACGTGTCCCATAGACTGGACTTGTAACAAATATGGACGATAGTGTCCGCTCCCATTTCAGGCCGACACCTGTTGTAGGCAGCTTGTTGTCCGGAGCGATGCGGCGATCCGCCAGCAAGACAAATAAAGCTTCCTCCAATTCATCTCCTTTTTTATCCAGCGCAGTTTTCAAAAGACGTTTTCCTCTGGATACTTTCGGCCATGGTGAATTCAACAAATGATTACTCAATCCATATATTCCAGCCTTCAATTTTTTTGTTTCTCCACGACTGGAAAAAACGAAAATATTTTTATCATCACCTATCAGCAGATTGAAACTATTGTACTTCCCTGCTTGCAAGGAAACGTCTTCCAAATATTCGCCGGCGTTATGCTTGCCAATAAGATAGCGGCTGACTAGTCTTCCGCGCGAAAGAGCTTTGCTTTTAAAAGTGGATGGATCACGATAATTAGTAACGGCAGCGAATTTCCCTTCTTTCGTAATACCCAACCACGTGCCACCTTCTTTTATGTCTCGTCCGGCAAGCACATTTTTTTGATCTTTCCAAAAGTCCGCGGGAAGCGATGGACGCTCATAAAACTCATCACGGTTGGCAGCAAGAATTAACCGATATGACGGATGAACATTATAAGCCAATAATATAAGACACATTGTTCTAATTAACCAAAAGATTTATGCCAATCCTAAATCAATGATGATATTGCGGCGGCGAAGAGGAGGCCCGGCATGCGCCGGGCTTCGCTGCCAACAAAGATAGCGCCTTGATTTAGAATCGGCATCACTTCATTATTTCTTTTAATCTGGCTATTATTCTTAACATTGTATCTCCCGCCGGAGCATTTATAAACACATCCGCTATTTCATCCTGACCTGTTTGTCCCATATTAATGATCACTATTTTCGCACCGGACTGTTTGGCATAAAGCGGTATGTAAGCAGCGGGATAGACAATCAGCGAAGACCCGATGACAATAAACAAATCGCATTTTTCGGATTCATGTTCGGCCATCCTCAATGTATCCTGGGGAAGCATCTCGCCAAAGAAAACAACACCTGGCTTGAGAAGACCTTTGCATTTTTCGCATACAGGAAAGTGATCGGGTGACGGATGCTTTCGTCTCATTATTTCCAAATCATAGCGTTCACCGCAGTCAAGGCAATTCAGCCATTGCATATTTCCGTGCAGTTCGTAAACCTTTTTCGGATCGTTTCCCGCCCGCTGGTGAAGGTTGTCAATGTTCTGCGTAATAACCGAACTTAATTTGTTCATTTTCTCCAACTCTGCTATCGCCAAATGCGCTTGATTGGGCCGGGCATTGATCATTAGTCCGCCTTCAACAAGGCAATACCAGACTTTTTTCCGCGTTTCACCCGAGCTAAGAAATCTGTCAATTGTAAAATCATTGGGATCGACTTTGGTCCAGAGTCCATCCGGACCGCGAAAATCCGGTATTCCGGATTCCGTACTGATACCTGCCCCCGTAAAAACAACCAATTTTTTGGATGCCGCGATCATTTCCGCAACTTTATTGATTTTTGCTTCCATATAATCTTTCCGCCGCTTTCTTAATTGCTTTTCTGGATTTAACTCTGCTATCGGTTTTAATTTTTGAGCGAATGTCTTTGAGTGCCTTTTCGTAAATATCCAGCATTTTTTCTGTTTGAGGATTGCCTCTGATGATATCAAGATACAATTCAGGGCTTTCCGTGAAAACCTTCCTGATAATGTCCAGCTTTGTCCGGAAAATTGGCGTCGAGAACTTATTTATTTCCACAGGAGTAATGTTTGTTCGTGCCAGCGCCATTCCCAGAGTAATCGTGTTAAAGTGATTGAGCGCCTGAATAACAGCCATCATCTTATCGTGTTTTTCCGGGGTTTCTTCCCAGACCGCCATTCTATTTTTTTTAAATATAGTTTTGAGCCATTTCAACCACCTTTTACCGCGCGCCGGACACAAAATAACATTTTGACCGGAGGCATCTTTCAATTTTGGTCCGAAAAGAGGATGACAGCCGACAACTTCCGACCGGGAATTAGCCAGCATCAGTTTTACCGGTTCTTTCTTGAACGACGTTAAATCCATCAGAAGTTTTTCCTTTGTCAGCAGCGGTCCAACCTGCCTGATTATATTGGCAGTGGAGGAAATAGGCACGGCCACAACGATAACATCACAGAGCCTGGCCAGATCGTTGATTTGTAGCTTGGTTTTTCTGCCGCAAACATAAACGGTGCAGCTTTCTTTTCTGAGCAATCCGGCAAACCACTTTCCCATGCCGTTTGTGCCGCCGATTATCCCTATTCTAGTTTTCATCCATGTATCGCCTTCTGTCTGAGCAGATGATCGGCCAAAACAATGTTCACCATCGCTTCGCAAACCGGAATAATCCTGGGCAGTACGCAAATATCGTGTCTTCCCTGAATTTCGATGATTCGTTCTTTGCCTTTCGAATCTATCGTCTGCTGCGGTTTTGCGATCGACGGAATAGGCTTACAATAAGCCCGCAACACAATTTTTTCGCCATTTGTTATACCTGCTAATATTCCTCCGGCATGATTCGTCTTGAAGCCCCTTTTATTCATCTGGTCATTGGTTTGAGAACCCTGCAAACCGGCCATCGCCAGACCGTCGCCGATTTCCACGGCTTTCACCGAACCGATACTCATCAGAGCTTTGGCCAGCTCGGCGTCCATCTTATCGAACACCGGCTCTCCCAGACCTGCAGGACAACCGTTAACTATAATTTCCACTATTCCCCCCAGCGAATCGCCCTTTTTGCGAACTGCTGCAATCTTTTTCTCCATTCGTACTGCAGCATTTGAATCAGGACAAAAAAGCGAATTTTCACGCACAAATATTTTCAAATTTTTATCGGCAGGCATTCTGCTGCGGTTAATCGCAATTGAACCGATAGCGTACGTATAAGCAACAACATCAATGCCCGATTGGGCGATCATCTTCGCGGCTATGGCTCCGGCAGCAACACGTACCGCCGTCTCTCTGCCCGAGGCTCGTCCTCCGCCCCGCCAGTCGCGGATTCCGTATTTCTGCTGATAGGTAAAATCTCCCTGCCCCGGACGGAATACATCTTTTAATTCATTGTAGGAAGACGATTTCGCATCAAGGTTTTTGATGATTAACGAAACAGGAGCGCCCGTTGTTTTGCCCTCAAAAACACCGGAGATGATTTCGACTTTGTCGCCTTCTTTTCTTGTCGTGGAGGAAAGGGATGTTGAAGGTTTTCTTCTGTCAAGCGCCTGCTGAATATCGGATTCATTCAAAAACAACCCTGCAGGACAGCCATCCACAACCGCTCCCAGAGCTGTCCCGTGTGATTCTCCCCACGTGGTTACTCGAAAAACACTGCCGATGGTATTACCGGACATAAAACACTCCTGTAAAATATATCATGATTCCCCAATCCAGCGGGAAATGAATAAATATTTTATTAGCATGATTTTAATTTTTTAGCGTTAGTTTTTTTACTTTTATTAATTTTAGATAAGTTCCCGGATTTACGCAAATATTGATAAATTTCTTCGGCAACCTGTATAGCTTTCTTGCCTGTCGTATTCACTTTATAATCAGCGGCATTCTCATACAGACGAAGCCTTTGGTTCATTATGACAACAGTTTCCTCGGAAATATTTCCACTTGTAAACTGCGGTCTTATAGCTTCATTTTGAGCATCTTTGTTAAGTCGGTCAACAATATCATCCACAGGAGCATTAAGCCAGATTATTACTCCTCTCCGCTTTAATAGATTCACATTTTCCTGATCCAAAACTACCCCGCCACCTGCGGCAATAATTCCCGATTCTTTTTGTGTCAGATTTTTAATTGTTTCTTTTTCTTTAAGGCGGAAAAAATCCCAACCATGAAGCGCAACAATCTCTCTAATCGGCATCGCCATTTTGCTTTCCACCAGCGAATCCGTATCACAAAAAGCAATTTTCAGCTTATCGGAAAGAATTCTGCCTACGGTGGATTTTCCCGTTGCCCGGTAACCGATTAAGACAACATTCATATTTTCCTTACTTCCTCCCAGAAAGCGGGGAACGATTTTTCAACACATTTTTTATCGCCGATTACGACTCCACTTGCGGCGAGGCCGGCAATGCCGAAACTCATGGCCATACGATGGTCGTTATATGTTTCAATTGTCGCCGGATGCATTGTCCCACCCTGAATTACAATCCCATCAGGCATTTCCGCTGCTTCAATACCGGTACGGTTCAATTCTGCAACCAGAGCAGCCAGCCGGTTGCTTTCTTTTATTCTTAAATGCGACACATTGCTGATAACCGTCCGGCCTTTGCGAAAAGCCGCCAATACAGCCAAGGTAGGCACCATATCCGGCATATCGTTCAGATCGAAAGTAAAATCACCTTCCGCCAGATTATTGCCGGAAATATCCACCCAATTTTCTCCCGATTTTACCTTGCAACCCAGTTTCTCAAAAACATTCAGCAGGCGTATATCTCCCTGCCTGCTTTGCCGGGTTATTCCCACAATTCTGATTGTCCTTTTTAAAAGAGCTGCAGCCAGAAAAAAGTAAGAGGCGCTGGAAGCATCTCCCTCGACGAAATATTTGCGTCCCTGATAAATTCTGCCGGCAGTAACGTGATATTCAAACTTTCCTGTTTGGGTAATTTCTGCTCCAAAATCTTTCATCACGGCAACAGTCAGATCGATATAAGGAGTGGAAACAATGCCCCCCTGCAAAGTCAAGTTTATACCTTTCTTTGTGTAAGGAGCGCACAAAAGCAATGCCGACACGTATTGTGAGCTTTCAATATCCCTAAGGGTTATTTTTCCTCCGCTCAGACCGTCGGCGTTTATTTGAACAGGCGGACAATTGTTACGGGTATGAATATCAACGCCCATTTCTTTTAATGCATCCGCCAGAGCGCCTACCGGCCTTTCACAAAGACGCTTTTCTCCGGTTAAAACATACTTACCACTGCCCAGACAGACCAGCGCCGTAAGAAATCGCAACGCTGTGCCGTTATTTCCCAAAAATAATCCCCGGCCTTCGTTTGCTAATTTGCCCGCCGTGCCGCAAACGTCGAACCCGTTTTCAGTGGAAACGATCTTTGCACCCAACTCCTTCAGCCCGCCGATTAAATAACTCGTATCCTGAGATATAAGGACATTGCTTATTACAGAATTACCCCGCGCCAGAGCCGCAGCAACCAGCGCCCGCTGGCTTAAGCTCTTGGAACCGGGGACATGAACAGTTGCGGACACTTCTTCAAAATGATCGTCTTTATTATTCAACCTGAAGCCAACCTTTCCAATAATATTTTTTTCATCAGCGCCCGTGGCGGCTCTTTTCCCGTCCACAGCTGTAATTGCAGGGCTCCCTGATTTACAAACATATCCAAACCCGAAATAATACGACAGCCCTGTTCTTCCGCGTCTTTAAGTAATCTTGTTTTCAAAGGATTGTAGATGACATCCATCACACATTTATAATTATTCAGCACCGCAGCTTTAACCGGTGATTTATCCTCAGGATACATTCCTACCGGCGTTGTATTGACCAGGCAATCAGCCTTAATCTTGCCGATTTCAGCTATTGAATAAAAAGGACAGTTCAATTTGCGGGAAAGGATTTCTCCCTTTTCCAACGTACGATTAACTATTACCGGGATTCCTCCTTCTTTTATAATTCCATGAGCCGCCGCCCGCGCTGTTCCGCCTGCGCCAATGATTACAAAAGTATTATTTTTAATAGGCATGGCCTCCTGAAGTGTAAGAATAAGTCCCAAACAATCGGTATTATAACCGGTAAGCCGGCCTTTATTATTGATAATCGTGTTCACGGCTCCGATTTTCAGCGCGTCATCGTCAACATCGTCAAGATATTCCATAACCGCAACCTTAAAAGGAATGGTAACACTGGCGCCACGAATATTCATTGCTCTCATTCCTTGTACTGCGCCTCTCAAATCATTGACGCAAAAAGCGATATAGTTTTCTTCAATACCCATTTTTTTTAAAGCCGCATTATGCATGAGCGGCGACAGGCTTTTCCCTACAGGATTGCCAAGCAGGACATAATTTCTCGGTTGAGATTTTTTTGCAGATAAAACAGCCATTGAAGGCAGAGTTTCTTTGTCTTTGAACAACTCATTAATTTGTTTCATCCCACCAACAGTAAACTGTCCCGGCGCAGACTGTCCTTCTTGTTTGAATGCGGCGAAACTCAGATAATTCCCCAGAAAAGGCGCTATTGCGCGACTGATACCGCCTTTATCTCCCATGCACAAAGAAATTATTTTTTGAGAACATTCTTTTGCGTAAGCAATTAAATTTAACATTATCAGATTATCTTCAATAGTTTTCGCTGTAGTGACTACTTTTACAACGGCCGGTTTGAATCTTGCACATTTACGAAATATTTTCTTTAATTCAGTCAACGGCGGAGTTTCTTTTAGGTTATGGTAAGAAATAATAATTTTTGTTTTTCCCCCGTGTTTTTCGGAAAAAGACTGAATCTCTTTAATTATCGCACGCCCTTTCGCAAGTTCAATATCCACAAAATCAGCGCCCAGCTCGATTGCTTCTTTGAGCAAGGCAATCTTTTCTTCTATATTTCTCGCAGCATTTTTTGCAGGAAAGGCTCTTCCGGCAGGAGCGGCTTCCTCTTTTTTTCTACAAGTAACAATTATCTTAACCGAATCGGAAGTTTTGCGTGCTGCAGAAATAAATTCATCAAGATTTCCGCTATCAATTAAATCCATCCTCAATTCGATAAAGTCGGCAAACTGACAGCTTCTTTCTATGGTATGCAAAGCTTCTTTTTTTGTTCTGGCTGTGATGGGAACACAAATCATAATATACCTTCCATCTTCGGGTAAGATCCCAATATCTTAAGAAAAGTTGTTTTTCCTTTCAGTTCTTCCAGGCAGCTTATCACATGCTTATCTGTTGCATGACCCACAATATCTACAAAAAAACTGTATTCCCATAATTTTTCTTTTATAGGGTGCGATTCTATTTTTGCCAGATTGATTTTTCGCCGGGCAAAGGAAGAAAGCGCGCGATGAAGAGAACCCGGTGAATGGGGTGTGGCAAAAATCAACGAGGTCTTATCGTTGCCTGTAGCCGGATTTTCTCCTCTTCCTATGACCAAAAATCTTGTCGTGTTGGAAGAATTATCTTCTATACCTTCAGCTAATATATTCAATCCGTAAATATGGGCGGCAAGCACACTGCCTATTGCCGCTTCATTTTTTTTACCTCTAACCATTTGAACCGCCGCCGTTGTACTTTCTGTTTCGCCCAGTATGCAATTAGGCAGATTGGTTTTCAGCCATATTTGGCATTGTGCCAATGGCTGAGCATGAGAATAAATATTTTTGATATTTTTCATACTTTCGGATGAAGAAATAAGACACTGGCTGATCCGTAAAAATATTTCTGCTCTGATTTTCAGTGATGTTGTGATCAGACGGTCAAGCGTAATATTCACCGATCCTTCCAGAGAGTTCTCCACTGGAACAACACCCCAATCTACAGAACCTTTTTCCACCTCATCAAACACCCGATCAATTCTCGGCTGCGGGAAATAATGGCTGGACTCACCAAAATTCAAACGTGCCGCTTGGTGAGTAAAAGATGCTTCCGCGCCAAAAAAAGCAACTGTGGTCGGTTTCTGCAGACTGCGCGACGCGGAAATAATTTCCCGAAAAATCGATGTTACAGCCTCACCCGGTAGAGGACCGGAATTTAATTCCTGCAAATATCTGTAAACCTTTGCCTCTTGCGCAGGATCGTAAACGTCAATGCCGCCTTCACCTTTAACCTTGCCTATCTGGACGGATATTTGCGCCCGTTCATTCAACAAACGGATAATATCCTTATCTTTTTCTTTCATATTTTCCCTTAACTCTTCCAGTAATTTCATTCTTTCATCTCCTCAATTACTGCAGTAATCATTTCAAGATTAACACTTCCAACAATAAAAGGCATTCCTATTTTTTTTAACAAAACAAAACGCACAATGTCACCTTTTTTCTTTTTATCCATTCGCAAAGCATCGATAATATCATCAGCAGAAAAAACCTCCGGTATTTTCCAGGGCAAACCAGCCTTACGGAGAAGCGTCTCTATGCGTCTTGCCTGATTGTTTTCAAGATAGCCCATTTTTTCAGAAAGACGCGCCGCCGCGATCATTCCCAGCGCTACACCTTCGCCATGTGTTATTGAGTATCCGGATATTGTTTCCAGTGCGTGTCCCCATGTATGACCAAAGTTAAGAATATGCCGCAAGCCCTGATCTTTCTCATCAATTTCAACAATTGATTTTTTAATACGGCAACATGATTCCACTATATTCAGCAAAAGCTTTGACTCTTTCAACTTTATCGTTTCCATGTGGTTTTCCATGGTTTGAAACATTTTTTCATCATCAATAATTCCGTATTTGATAATTTCCGCAAGGCCGTTATTAAATTCCTTTTCCGGCAATGTTTCTAAAAAACTTAAATCCGTAAAAACAGCGCATGGCTGATAAAACGTTCCCAGCAGATTTTTCCCGTATTGAAGATCGACAGCTGTTTTTCCACCTATACTGCTGTCCACCTGAGCAACCAGCGTTGTGGGAATCTGAATATAAGGGACAGAACGCATAAACACAGAGGCAATAAAACCGGTAACATCGCCCACAACTCCACCGCCCAAAGCAAGAAGAAAAGTTTCCCTATCCGCCCCTAATTTCAATAATTCCCCTGCAATATCCATAACGGTACTGATGTTTTTGGAAGCTTCACCTGCAGGAAATTCTATTAAATTTACATTTAATCCGACATCTTCCAAACCGGCAAGGAACTTCTTGCCGTAAAGACTGCCAACACAATCATCGGTAATTACTACGTAATGCTCGGCTTTATGATTCTTTGCAATAATGAGCGCCATTCTATCGATTATATTTTTACCGATACGAATTTCGTAAGATGATCTGGATTTCTTATCAAGATTAACTTTTATTGACCGCATATATTCGTTCCCTTATTTATATTTTTCAAACTTTTATTATCATAAAACACGAAATTAAAAACTACAATTCAATCAGGCTTTTGTAAAAATCAGTAACGCCAATTGGGGCCGGAACAGATGTCAGCCAATTCGTCTGATTAATGTTTCATCGCTGCAGAAATTGCTCTTAATTCATCCATTAGCTGATAAAACTTCTCCGGCTTCAGCGACTGCGCTCCATCGGAGAGTGCTTTTTCCGGTTCAGGGTGAACTTCAACGATAAGACCATCAGCACCGACAGCAACCGCGGCACAGGACAACGGAATTACATACCTCCAATGACCGGCAGCATGACTGGGATCAACAATAACCGGCAGATGCGTCAAACTTTTCAATACCGGAACAGCGCTTATATCCAAAGTGTTTCTTGTGGCCGTCTCAAAAGTTCTGATACCGCGTTCGCAAAGGACTACGTTAGGATTACCCGACGAAAGTATATATTCCGCAGACATCAGCAGTTCTTCAATGGTCGTCATCATTCCTCTTTTCAAAAGCACAGGCTTTTTTGAACGGCCGACTTCTTTAAGCAGAGCAAAATTCTGAATATTACGCGCACCGATTTGCAGCATGTCGGCATAAGATTCTACAAGATCAACATCAGCGGGGTTAACCACTTCAGTGACGGTCGGCAAATTTGTCTGCGTACTCACCTGATTCAATAATTTTAAGCCTTCTTTTTCCATGCCCTGAAAGCTATATGGAGAAGTGCGCGGTTTGTATGCGCCGCCTCTAAGAATTTGGGCGCCTCCTTTTTTGGCAATATAGGCGCTTTCCAATAATTGTTCTTCGCTTTCAATCGCACAGGGACCGGCCATTACAACGAATTCCGGACCTCCGATCTTAATAGAACCGACAGAGACTACGGTATTGCCCTCATGCGATTCACGACTGGCCAGTTTGTAAGGTTTTAAAATTGGCATGGTTTTCTCCACTCCTGGTAAAGATTCTGCGTACTTAAGGATTGCCTTATCGCGATTATCACCGACCGCTCCGATAATTGTCCTTTCAACACCGACTGAAGGATACGCTTTATATCCGACTGATTCAATCCAGCGAATCACATCCTCAATTTGCTTTTCCGTAGCGTGACTTTTCATTACAATAATCATTATTCTCCCTCCCGAAAATTAAAAAAGGCCAGGGCTTTTGCTGCCATGGCCTAAAAAATAAAACAGCCATGGGAGTTTTTCGATCTGCCCATGGCTGTTTTTGGTTTATCGTTAACCTAACATGTCATCCTCAGCAATGGACAGACCAATGCAAAATAGGTATAAAACCAATAAAAATAAATATTGTTGTTTGCAGTAGGTTTTCTATCCATCATGAAAAACTTATCCTTCTTTTCTTGGCGATATAATCAACATAAAGGTATTTGTCAAGAAAAAATTTTAACAGTATTAATCTGTGAACCAGACACCCGAACAAACCAAATATATTATTCCCTGCTCTATAATTGAATTTGGTGAGCGTTTGACATTTATTAAAAAATAAGAGAAGAATGCTTATGAGCAAAAGCAAGAATGATGCAACAAGAGCTATCCAATCAGTCAGCGGCACGATTAATACTCAGAACAATCGTTCCTCAATAATATCCTCCATTTTTAGCTTTTCAGAAAAACTTGCTTCTTTCTGCTTCTTAAAGTGGATATTGATAGCACTTTTACCAATTCTCATTTTGTTGAGATATCCTGTAGACAGGCTAGATTACGACTTATGGTGGCAAATGACACTCGGCAAGCATTATCTAACCCACCATACCCTCACCATAGATCACTCGATTTTTTCCTGGACACCTGCCGATCCGACCTGGATTTATAATACTTTTCTGGGAAGCATTCTTATTTATTTGATTTACAGCTTCATGGGAGGGTTGGGACTGTGGATATTCCAGTGGTTGATATTCCTGGGAATCTTTTTTTCATTTTATTTTTTTCTCCGTCTGATTCACCGGCAGCTTGATGTAACGAGCATCACCATAATTGCCGCCATTGGCATCGCCTGCTCACTCTCCTGCAGTTATTACAAACCCGAGTTGTTTTCGGCTCTTTTTTTCTGCTGGATGTTATTTATCTTCTTTTATGTCAAACTGACCCGCAAGACGTTTCTTTTTTATCTTTATCCATTAATCTTCGCCCTCTGGGCTAATTTGCATGGCGGCTTTATTTTAGGATTTGGTTTGTTCGCCTGTTTTTTCATGGGTGAACTTTTAAATAAAATTTTTCTATCTGAAGAATCGTTCAGTATTAAAGAACTGGTCAACCTCGGAGTTGCGAGTGTTCTTTCCCTGGCTGCAACGTTGCTGAATCCTTACGGCATTCATTATCTGTTGAGCATTTCTAACGCTATAACTTCTGATACTTACGGTTTATCCAGCAAATTTATCCAGGCCTATGTAAGCCTCTGGCCGTACTTAAAGAAAATAGATATTTCTTTCTTTAAGCTGGGCCAAACTGCCTGGATCATGACCATAATGATGCTTTTCATCGGCTGCCTTCTTCTTTATGAATTAATCAAAAAAAGAACCTGTGATTTTACTTTGCTGATTACCAATATTGTCTTATACTGGGCAAGTATGAGGGCAACCAGGGCAAGTTATCTTTTCCCCTTTGGTTTCTTTTTTTCATTCTTTTATCTGATTCATCGCTGGAAACCCAAGAAGATTACAGAAAGGACAACAATTTTATCTCTATTTCTTTTCATTTTCTTTTTTATCAACATTTCTTACTTCACCTTCAGATACAATACGGATAACAAATGGTTCGGTGCCGGTCTCGATAGTTTCATACCGGTAAAAGAAGTATCTTTCTTGAAGAAATACCGTTTGGAAGGGCCGATATTTAACGACTATGTCATCGGCGGTTATCTTTTGTGGAATCTTTATCCGGACTACAAGGTTTTCATTGATCCGCGCATGGTCCCTTATAGTAAACAGGTTGCTCCCGATTATTGGGCTTTTGCCGGCATCCCCGTAACTAAAGAAATTTTGCGGAGCTTCAATAAAAAGTATCCTTTCAAGATTGCCATAATCCATTACCGGGAACTTCCCTTGATTTTTGACTTTCTGAGAAGCAACGAATGGGCGCTTTTATTTTTTGAAAAAAATGCCGCTGTACTGATTCACAAATCACTGATTTCTACTCTTCCACCTGAAATCAGCCTGATTGATCTTGGTCCATCGCGCTTTAATGATGTAAAAAATCCGGAGGTTCTGCTGAATGTGTTTACTCTGTATGTCAATCTGGATCCGAACGCCGGTAGAGTTATTTATAATATCTATAAGAAGAATATAAGTGATTATTACAAGCTAAAAAAAGACCATCTGCAAACCATGAAAGATGATATCCGGCAAAAAGAATATGAACTCCAATTCATGGCTGATGGGCATAAACCATCCAGTCCGTGATAGGGTGCATGATCAAAAAAAATCCTCTCAGCCATGTTTATTGTCGGGAGGATTTATCAAAAAATAATTTTTAGAATATCCTTTTAATCACTATTTTCTATATAATAGGATTGACCATCAAATCGTAAATTATTTACGGGTGTCGTCGAAGAAGGTAAATCTGCCAAAAAGTCTTCCGAAGTTTTCAGGCTGTTTTTGGCAGAAGCTGATTTTTTACTGCTAAATGGATTCAATAGATCGATCCCCCTGGAAACGACCGTGGTAACAACTTCCAGAGGCATCGTGGCCTTGAAAGACCCCAGGTAAGCGTATGTTTCCTGTTCGAAATTCAATCCAGCATAGGGATTATTAATTCCGCTGCCGAGAACGGTGGAATTAAAGTTGCTGCTGGTGTTGTTACAGATTTTATACGATTTATTAACCAGATAACCTACAGAGAGATCGATATCTATATCTCTCATCATTTTGATGCCCAAACCCGATCCTTTGATTCCTACCCCTGCTCCATAAAAATCCAATGAGGGAAGTGGATATAGAACATCATAATATTCATCAGGAACAGAGGAAACTCTATTTTCATATCCGACCCGAAGTGCAAGCCAGTCCAGAGCCTGGTATTCCGCACCCACCCCCCAATTCCAGGTATCCTTCCAGTTACGTTCCAGTGTCATAGTAGAATCTCCGCCGTTATACCCCATATACTTGGCTAACTGGAGCAGCTGAATTTTCTGATCAAAAATAAGATGGTTCTCTTTAAAACACGACCAGTCTGCCCAATGCAAATCGGCAAGAAGAGATAGCCTTCTTATTGGTTTGATCTTAATTCCCCAATTGACAGTCTGTGGTAATTCCAAGTCCATCGTAACTGTTCCGGTTTGCTCGGAAACGCGCTGATGAGGCAAATCAAGCGCCATGGATACAATCTCCATCAAAGCAGATGATCCACACCATTCAACCATATTCTGCCACTGATCACTATAAGAAAATTGATATTTCCCCTTCATGTGACTTTTGATAGGACTTTGGTAAGATATACCTACAGAAAGCCAGTCAAACGGCGACCAAAGCACACCTAAATTAAACGACGGGGCAAAATCATCCGCTACATTAAAAGAAAAATTTGCTATCTTATCATATGGACCTAATCCTCCACCGAATAGAGGCATAGGAATCGTAAGATCAAAAAGCATATTTTCCATACCTTGAGTTGCATCTCCCAGGGTTTTGGTAAGATTCACTATGGCATTCGGCGCCCGGAGATCTAGACCAGCGCCCGTTGACGACTGCCCTATTCCAAAAGAAGCGCCGATAGCGAGATCTTTGGTTGCCTGATAGCTCACTCCGGGTCCAATATATGTCAAGTGTTGCCAAAATGAATACTGTCCGCCCCATCGTTGCGGATCGCCAGCATCTCCGTTATTTTGTCCGACGCCAAAGGGAACATAAGCGCTGTAAGCAAATGTCCATTTCGAATCAGGAGCTCGATGGGATAAGCCTAATATAGGAGCCATTAAGAAATCTAACTCTGCATCCAGAACAGGGATGTACATCCGGCCGGAGGTATTGCTGCCATGCGTACCGCTCCAGGAGTTACCGCTAAGTCGATCGGGACCATCCTGAGTGCCCCAAAGCGGATCTTTTATTAAGTTCCCATTAAGATCATGAAAACCTTCATAATTAGGATCTTTGCTGAACTTTGACCTCTTGTTGATGATCGGCAGAACAGCTCCCAGACTGATATAATTGCCGTTGCCTAAAAGCGACAACCCCGCAGGATTATAGTGAATCGACATGATGCCCGGAGGATCCGCTGTAACATTGTTGGCAAGAGAAATGGCACGGGTGTCAACTGCCAGTTGTTCGTGGAACGCACCTTCCGCCTTTGGCGGATTGACAAATCGGCTTATGGCCGTTGCCATGCATATGACAAAACAAAGCATGATCCGCAAACGAAATAACTCAGGCAGTTTAAATCTTCTCCTTCGAAAACAGAAAAATCCTGATAATGACAGATGAACGACAAACTTCTTAAATTCTAAAATCTTTTTCATTATCATTGCCCCCGCAGAGTTTGATTATAAGAAAATAAGAAAATAAATTTTCTCGTCTTCAGCGAAAAACTTTCTTCTCCTTACTTGAAACGAAAAAGAAAGCAACCAATATCAAACATGTAATTGTTTATAATCTGTTTCCCTCTGAGTTTAGTATTCTCCATTTATTAATAAATGGTTACAGAGCATCTGCTTTGTATCTGTAAACTTTTTGTCTTATTCTGCTTAATTATACCTCATATCTCTAATTAAAAGACGTTAAAATTCAAACGGCACCCTAATAGCAAAGGCAAAGTCAGGATCGTTGATGGTCAATCCAATACCCAGTGTAAAATAGACAGATCTCGTTGGAGTTACACGCCACCCGGTTCCTACGTTAAATGAAGAAGATACGGAACTGCCGGGATCATAAACTCCAACATCTTGAAAAAAATACCTGCTGCCGAAAGAGTAAGTGAATTGAGTGCTTAAGTTAAGTGATGCCTGATAAGAAAGCGCGTAACCAAATCCCAGGGCAAAACCGATAGCGCTGCCGGGATCAACTTTAGTCAGCGTAGCACCCATAGTTTTCCAGTATTGAGACAAGCCGTCTTGCTCGAGACCATAACTGTAAGTCAGGTTGCCGAAGGCAACAAGCGGATCCAAAGTCTTACTTAAAGAAACTCCACCGCTAAATGAATAGTACCCATTTCCTGTAGACAACGAATTACTCGGATCGATTTCGTAGGGACTGGTTCCGGTAGGAAACGTAACTCCCGCACTCAATATCGTTGTCGGAAATTTACCTCCGGCCTTAATCGGCTGCCATTGCACTCCAAGAGATATATCACCAATATCGGTCGCTTCCTGGCTTTGAGATGTACCTACCTTGTTATATTTATAAGCAAACGGGAAATTTCCATTTATAGTCAGATTATTTAGTATCGCATATTCAACATCAATGTTGTTGGTGAGATTGTGATTACTTCTTTGTTCAACCCTGTCGGTAATGACATCACCGGAATAGTATGAATAGCCGAAAGTGTATCCTAATCCAATGGTCCCCTTCTTCAATAATATATATTGACGGCTGACGGCGGAAAGAATATCTTCTACCGATTTACTTTTCTCTTCTTCAGGAACTTCCAATCGCTTGCGGGCTTCATTTTCATCCCGCATTCTTTGCACTTCCCGCTTAAGTTCCTGCACTTCCTGCTGAAGAGTTAAAGGCGAATCATCCTGTTTTGGTTTTACTACTTCCTGCAGAACATTTTGAGAAGAGTCATTTTTCTTTGGTTTTATTACTTCCTGCGGAATAAGTTTAGGCGCATCATCTTTCTTTGTTTCTTTTACGTTCTTTTGAAGGTTTTCAGGAGATATATCATCAAGAGCTGCGTCTGCGTTTTCCGCATTAAATTTATTGAAAGCAAGCTGTGTTCCTTTAATGGGAATCTGTGCTATAGCGGGAAAAGTAATAAATAATATACACGTAAAAAATACAACTGTTAAAAAATTAATAAATATTTTACTATTCATCATTCTCCGGTTGAAACATTTACGAGTTTTGGCGTTCCCTTATAATGCTACAATATTCGGTACAACTCTTTTTGATACATAATATGCGGTACTGTGCCGGAAATGTGACATGGCTATCATATTTTTTAAAAATGTGAATAATCTTATCTAAGATTTTTACCCTTGTCAAGGGGAAAACAGTATTTTATTAAGGCAAATAGAAAATACTTTTTCAGTATGCTTGCGACAAATATACTGATGATTTTATCTTGTTCACCAGATAGATATAAATTACGGCAATCAAATTAATTTAATCGATTTTCTTACCAATTAAATCAATGATTGTAATTTCCGGAGGCGCCAAAATACGAACCGGCGGTCCCCATGTGCCGGCGCCTCTTGTAACATAAAGCGACTTGTACTCACCTAAATTATAATAGCCATAATTTTTAGAAAAAAACAAGCGCGTTATTAACATAAAAGGGAAAAGTTGACCGCCATGCGTATGACCGGAAAGCTGTAAGTTAAAGTTTTCATTATCATTAACAATTGGCTGATGTTTTAATAATAAAATAAATTTATTACTTTGTGTTAGATGTAATAAATTGACTGAAGGAAGATGATCTTTGATTATGCCCATTTTTCTTCCTGTTACGTCATCTATACCAGCTATAGCAATTCCTGCTGCCTGTCTCACTTCATCACGCAAGATTTCGAATCCGGCGTTTTTTGTAAACTCCAGAGAATTCCCGATGCCGGCATAGTATTCATGATTGCCGGTAACTGCATATTTACCGTATTTAGGTTTAATGTCAGCAAATAATCTGCTCTGCGGCATCACATTGTTGAGCTCATCATCCACCAAATCTCCGGTGGAAACCAGAATATCGGGATCAGCTTCTTTTACACAATCAATAATCCTCTGCAGACGATTGTTACGAATAATTAATCCAATATGAACGTCGGATATTTGGACAATCCGGATCTTGCCATTATTGAGCAATAACTTATCTGTTTGAATTTCTATCCTTTTTACCCGAATTCTTTGGGCATCATAAAATCCATAAATAACAAAAACAACAGAAAGAAATACAGATAAACCGAAGACAATATTTCTAACAGCAATACTTCTTGCTCGTTTGAAAAAAAACTTACATATGTTCCTGCTTAAATTAAGAGCTAAGTCCAGAAAGAAAAATAAAAAAACAAAAGCCATCCATAGATAACCAATATAGGCAATCGACCGCGCTAATGTTTCTAAATGGCGACTCTCTGCCAATCGTATGATTACAGGAGCCAAAACCAATAAAACAAGCAAAATTTTAATAATAATTTTTGCTTTGACAGAAAGATGCAAAACCTTCTTTACACGGGAAAAGGCATAAAAATTAATCCCTCCGTAAAGACATATAAAGATCAAAACAAAAATTATCATAACAATTCCTATAAGTGGCAATTTGCTTAAAAACTTGACAAGGAACAACCCTTAAGATAAATATCGAAACCCGTTTTTAGACATTGATTTAGAATGGATGCCGATGTAGCTCAGCCGGTAGAGCAACTGATTCGTAATCAGTAGGTCACCAGTTCGATTCTGGTCATCGGCTCCAGAAAAAACTAACATATATTAATATCCGCCCAGATGAAACAATCTATAAAGTTTTTATAATATGGCAAGCAGTGTACTGTAGAAATTTATGTTTGAAAAAAGTTTATATTTATAATTGTTTCCGTGCTACGTAAGCTGATAACCTTTTTCCCTAAATAATCTCAAACAGGCATCAGCGACAGCACTGTCATAAAGAATTCCTTTATTTTTTTCGATCTCTTCAAGAGCTACATTAATACTCGAAGCCGAACGATATGGCCTATGGGAGGCCATAGCCTCTACCACATCCGCTACAGCCAGAATACGTGCTTCCATAAGGATTTCATCTCCTTTTAGTTTTCTGGGATAACCGGACCCGTTCATTCGTTCGTGATGCTGATGAACAATTTGCGCCAGCGGCCATGGAGATCCTACATTCTTAAGTATTTCATATCCGCTTCGGGCGTGCTCTTTAACAAGAGAATATCCCAATTCCGAAAGCTTTGTGGGCTTGGCCAATACCTCCACTGGCACTGTTAACTTTCCTATATCATGTATAACACCGGCCATGCGAATTCCCTCAATCTTTTCCTGATCCAACCCCATTTCCGTGGCAATGGCGCAGGCCAGATTTGCAGCCCGAGACTGATGACTGTTCATGTATGGTTCTCTGGATTCCATAGCGGATACCAAAACCTGAACAGTTGTGTCCACCGCTCTTCTAAGACTGTTAATCGTTTGATTAATTTTTTCCTCTTCCTGTTTGCGTTCGGTAATGTCCCTGATTATAGCTAATGACGCCGGTTTGTTTTCATAACGGATAAGCTTCGTGGAAATTTCTGTTTCTTTGATCGTCCCATCCTTGCATGACAGCTTTGTACAAAATATTGCGGGGATATCTTTGCCCTGCTCATGCAGAGAAAGTTTTTCATTTATCACAGAAACAAAATCAGTAGGAATAAGTTCCAATATCGATCTGCCAATCAGTTCCTCGACTATATATCCGGACATTTCCGCCTGGCTTTTATTGGCAAACTTGATAACCTTATCCTGTATAATTGCGATACCGTCCGGCGCATTTTCTACCACCATCGAATATTTTTCTTCAGCATTCGGCCGAACATTATCAGCTTGAATGCAACGGCTGAGATTATCAGTGATACCGGTATTATCCTTATATTTGGTAGCACGCTTCTTTTTCATTTTTCCAACATAAACCCTTTTGAATAATAGTAAATTATACTTCAAGTTTTAATTGTTCTGAAATCATACCAAACATTAAATTAGAGTTCATCAACTTTTTTATTTTGAATCACAATGCCGTATTTGTCTAAAAGAACAAACATTATACAGGTGAAACCCACATGACGGTATCCGTCACAAAGGAGCATGAAAATCTCCCCTAACCCCTCTTTGCCCAAGAGGGGAACTTCCCCCTTTAGAAAAGGGATTGAGGGGGATTTGATGAGGAACTTCCCCCTTTAGAAAAGGGGGATTGAGGGGGATTTGATGAGGATAGTTTTTAAATAACAATATAAACAATAACTTAGATGTGTATTTTCAGAGGAAAGTACCCGTCTGGTTCATCTACGACCAAGTTATTAAAATCTTAAAATCATTTAATAAATGTGAAAAGTCTGCGCAAGATGTATTTGAATCTCTCAAAAGAACGAGTCGCAAGAATAACATTAAATATAATCCAGGGACGCATATAAAAACTTAAAAATGCATAAACAAACAACCATGAAAATTTTTGTTTAGAAATGCCTTCAGGGATATATGGTCTTCGATCCTGTCCCATCAAATCCCAGTCGATGTCTTTTAATTCTTTTTTCTCCTGCAATTCGTCAAATATCTCCGTCCCGGGAGCCGGATGAAAAGGGAAAAAATTAGCGCCGGAGAGAGGCAGACTTTTTGCCAACTGAATGGTCTTATAAATATCTTCCTCTTTTTCCAAAGGATAACCCAAAATAAAATTGCCGATAACTTTGATATTAGTTTCGGTATTAATAATATTTATTTTTCTCCTGATAAGATCAAGAGTCAATCTTTTTTTCATATGATCGAGAATTCTTTGAGACCCTGACTCTATTCCTACAGTTAATAAGTAACAGCCGGACTTTTCCATCAAGGTCAATATGTCTTTATTGATCAAATCCAGGCGAATACCCAAACAAGACCACTTTATATTAATCTTCTGTTTAATCAATTGTTCACACAAATCATTAACCATATTCTTAAAAACCAGAAAATTATCGTCAATGAAACAAACTTCCCTTATTCCAAAGTTATCCTTTAAGAACTTTATCTCTTCTATCATATAAGAAACGCTATGCGATCTTATTTTATGCCCGGTAACCGAACGGCAAGAACAGAACGAGCATTGATAAGGACATCCTCTCGTCATAATAAGAGGAGCTACAATTTTCGATTCTGTAAGGTAGGATGTCTGAAAAGGATAATTATAGGGATTTATTAATTTCCAGTCAGGATGTCCCAGTGAATCCAAATTTTCCGGGAAAATTTGAGGGTTGCTTTTTATTTCACCGTTGTTTCTCCAGATTAAACCGGGAATACTCTCTTTGGGGATTGTATCCAAACCCGATAAATTGTTTATCAAATCTATCAGTCCTATTTCCGCTTCACCCCTAACGGCAAAGTCGGCTTCTTCAAAATATTGCAACGTTTGTTCCGGAAAAGCAGAAGGATGAGCTCCACCGAGAATAATTTTGACATCGGGATGTCTCTTTTTAACCAGCGACAAAGATTTCTTAACTGAAGGCAAATCTGTAGAAAACACTCTGAATCCGACAACATCGAAATCAAGCCCGGCAATATAATCCTCGAATTTTTTAAAAGTCAGTTTAAGATTTACACAATCCAGCACATCGACTTGATGATTTTTTTTCTGCAGAGCCCCGGCCAGATAGCCTAATCCCAGATCCGGCGAGGAAAGAGAAACATTGCGAGTGATAGGATTTACCAGTAATACTTTCATAGTGAAAATTTTTTAAGTCACGTTTGTTCTTTTTATTAACAACTTGCGGAAATGATACCCGAACATCATAAGCATTACCGCCTCCCTTAGTGAGCGACGATAAAAAATCATCGTTTTAAACAGCAGTTTCCAGAAATAGATGCTGTTGCTCCATTTTTCGATAATTCCTACATAAAGAACTGAATTGAAAAAAGCAATTATTCCCAGTAACGTCATCGGTCGACGTCTTACGGGTTTGTATGTTCCTAAAAATTCCAAAATTCTTGCATAGTATGCTTTCGGGGAATATATGTAATCAATAACTTTGTTGTATCCTTCTTTCACCGTCCGTGGGTCCATTTTGGGAGTGAAATTCATGGTTCCGTCGCAGTTATCGCCGGTACAATCATCGAGAAGACGCCTTTCCTCCTTAAGGCGCCGGTAAAGGCGGGTACCTGGGGGTGCATTGAGCAATCCGATCATGGCTCGCACGACACCGCTATTTTGAATGAACTTAATCTGGCGCTCGAAAATGTCCGGAGGATCGTTATCAAAGCCTATTATAAAACCGCCCATAACCTCCATTCCGTTGCGCTGTATCGTTTTGACAGCTTCAACCAGATCTATCGAAAGATTCTGATTTTTACTGCTTTCTGCGAAACATTTTTCTTCGGGTGTTTCCAATCCAAGAAAAACAGCATCAAAACCTGCTTCCGTCATGAGTTTCATGAGCTCTTCATCCTGCGCAAGATTTACTGAAGCTTCCGTATAAAGCATAAATGGAAAATTTTTTGTCTCCTGCCATGATTTGAGTTCCCGCAGAAGCGTTTTGACCTTCGATTTATTTCCGATAAAATTGTCATCCACAATAAAGAGACTTCCGCGCCAACCTATTTCATAGAGTTTGTCAAACTCCCGAATCATTTGCTCATTCGATTTCACACGGGGATATCGTCCGTAAAGATTGGTTATATCGCAAAACTCACAATCGTAAGGACATCCTCTGGAATACTGAACTGACATGGAAGCGTAGATATTTATATCTATGAGATCCCATCGGGGAAGTGGAGTTATGGTAATGTCAGGCTTTTCTTCAGTGGTATAGATTCGACGAGGGCTTCCACTGGCCAGATCATGCAGAAACATGGGAAGGGTTATCTCTGCCTCATTGAGCACAAGATAATCGACATCATCAAAATCTTCCGGACAGCTTGTAAAAAGCGGACCACCACCGACTACTGCTTTTCCCAGAGTGCGGCATCTGACGATAATCTGCCGCACTGATTCTTTTTGAACCATCATGGCCCCGATGAAGACCAGATCAGCCCACTCAATCATTTCCTTCGAAAGGCTTTCAGTGTTCATATCCACGACCTTAATATCCCAGTCCTCAGGAAACATGGCTGCAACCGTCAGAAGCCCCAGAGGAACGTGAGCCGCCTTTTTGCGGATAAACTTCATAACATGCCGAAAATTCCAGAAAGTATCGGGTATCAACGGATTAATCAGCAAAGCTTTCATTTAAATATACCTTCCGACAGTCTGCAAAACAGGCGTGATTAAATCCGCCTTATTGTATTTATTTATTAGAAAAAATCCTGGACTTCAATATCCACATCATTTGTTTCAAATATAATGTTATAAAAAGTTTTATTCGCGGACTTCTATGTTTTACAGCCAAATAAAAAATAGAATAAATAAAAACCGGCAGCTTGATGAAGTAAGGTATCTTTTTGACTAAGTTGTAAGTCAGTCTTTTTCTAAGAAAAACAGGCACAGCGGGAAGGACCTTGAGGATAAAATAATATTCATTGTGAAAATCATTGGAAGCCGAAGACATCTCAAAGTAACTGTGAGGATTATAACCGTGATTTATTAAATCCAGTTTTTCATCATTAAGAACCTCATGTTCGAATCCTTTTTTGATAATTTCTGTTTTAGGATGATAAGTCATCCAGTACGGTTCGATTATATCCGGTGTGTTTTCAATAAAGAATAACCTTGCCTCTTCGTAATGCTCTATAGTGTCTCCGGGCATTCCGACAATATAATCGGCAAAGGAAACAATTCTATGTTTTTTCAAAATCTGAAGGGCTTTTCTTATCTCTGCGTTTGTTTCATTACGCTTTAAATATTTATTACGGTATTCTTCATTAATATGTTGAATTCCAAAATCCACCCATTTACAGCCGGCATCTTTCAATTGTATCGCGATATCTTCGTCAAACAAATTAACATGTATGTAGCATTTGAAGGGAATAAGAATTTCTTTTTTGTAAGCTTCCAAAAATTCTTTCAGCCATTTTTTATCAAGAATAAAAACATCATCCCAGAATTCGATTAGTTCAATTTTGTATTTTTCTTTATAAAAGATTAACTCTTCAATTACATGTTTAACGCTTCTCCGTCTGATATAATTTGACTTTTCTGCCGGAAGATTTCTGAAGTAATGATTGAAACAGTAGGAACAATTGTAGGGACATCCCCTGGAGGTCATTGTCAGGTAATATGATTTTACGGGAAACACATCCTTCCAGATTTCATTGTCAAAATGAGGAAGAGAATCCAGATCTTGAATAAAGCCTATCTGGCGGCCTTTAATAATGGTGTTGTCTTTGGATCTATACCAGGTATTTACAATAGGATCGGAAGAATCCCCTTTTTCAATATGTTTGATAATTTCAATGAAGGCGATTTCTCCTTCACCAACGACTATATAGTCTATGAACTCATTGACAATAACTACTTCCGGGACGGAAGAGACATGTATGCCGCCGAAAACGATCTTTGTATGGGGGCAAATCTTTTTAAAATTTTCAGCATAGTATAGCGCTCGCTGGTAATCAAATGTTACCACGGAAAACGCGATTAAATCGGGCTGATATGCCTTGAGTTGTTTATATAGTTCTTTATCATTGCTAAAAAGTCTTGCCAGTCTTTTGAATTCTCTGGTTAGGCCGTCTTTAAACAGGGTAGGGGTATGCAATAATTTTACGGAGTGTCCTTCTTTTTTGGCGATGGCCGACAATATCGATATTGCCAGAGACTCATACGCAATAGAGGCAAAAGCTATTTTCATATAACCTGAATAAAAGTAACATGGAAGCGAATATGCTATGCTATTTTAATGTTTGAGAATAAAAACTTTTGTTTCTTAAATCTTCGATAACAGTGTATTCGTCAAGGTTTTGAAGTATAAGCAGTATGATTTTTAGTGTCAAGGAATTTAAAAAAAAATTAGAAATATCAGTTTGACTTTGAACGGCACATCAATACGTGTGTGGGGAACATTCAGCAGGTATACCCTTTTCAGTATCGGCATCCGGTTCATCCCCACGTGTGTGGGGAACATTTTTTTTGAGATTCGCTTCTTGTTTCAATCCACGCGCCCGCATGGGGCGCGACATGGGAAACAGTAAAATTCAAAATCTCCTCGATGTTTCAATCCACGCGCCCGCATGGGGCGCGACACTTCTAATCCGTAATCCTTACTGCCATGGATTGTTTCAATCCACGCGCCCGCATGGGGCGCGACGCAACCTTAAACTTATTGTGAATTACATCAATGGGTTTCAATCCACGCGCCCGCATGGGGCGCGACCTCCAGCAGCCACATCATTGTGAGCAGTGTCAATGTTTCAATCCACGCGCCCGCATGGGGCGCGACGCCCCTTCTCCTGCTGTTAATGTCTCATTTCTGGTTTCAATCCACGCGCCCGCATGGGGCGCGACTTATCTTCCGCCGAAACAAATAGATTTACTATCTGTTTCAATCCACGCGCCCGCATGGGGCGCGACTTTCTTTATCGCGCAGGACGCGCTCTTTAGCCCTGTTTCAATCCACGCGCCCGCATGGGGCGCGACGCGCTACATTTCAACCATTTGTCAGGCTTATTTTGTTTCAATCCACGCGCCCGCATGGGGCGCGACTTTCCGCAGATGTAGATTCCCCACAGTTTGCAGGGTTTCAATCCACGCGCCCGCATGGGGCGCGACAAAGCAGACGGCTTGTCCCTGCCCTGACGGGCGAGTTTCAATCCACGCGCCCGCATGGGGCGCGACCGTCCATCAGAACATTATGGGCGGCAGCTACAATGTTTCAATCCACGCGCCCGCATGGGGCGCGACTAGGTTTCCACTCGCTGATAATATTCCTTCCGTGGTTTCAATCCACGCGCCCGCATGGGGCGCGACACGCAACATAGCTGATATGTTGCGTGTTACGACGAGTTTCAATCCACGCGCCCGCATGGGGCGCGACAACATGCTGTATTAAATGTTCCCCACACACGTGGGGTTTCAATCCACGCGCCCGCATGGGGCGCGACAAGGGAGGAAATTTTATGGCAAGAATAAATAAAGTTTCAATCCACGCGCCCGCATGGGGCGCGACGAAAGCGAATTGCTGGATATTAATCAACATGTATGTTTCAATCCACGCGCCCGCATGGGGCGCGACGTTCGCCTTTTTTTGCAATAAATGTGTGTCGTAAGTTTCAATCCACGCGCCCGCATGGGGCGCGACAAAATCGGTCATGTAAGCTCCAACATCAATGGAGTTTCAATCCACGCGCCCGCATGGGGCGCGACCTGGCTATAAGGCGGATTCAGAAAGACATTCCCAGTTTCAATCCACGCGCCCGCATGGGGCGCGACTTTAAAACAGATCGAGTTTTTACGCACGGCGTTTGTTTCAATCCACGCGCCCGCATGGGGCGCGACGCCGTTTTGCCGCCTGCGCTGGCCGAATCCGTG
>MAEO01000189.1:799-6007 GCA_001683985.1 Smithella sp. M82 | reverse complement strand
GCATGGGGCGCGACCCAGTACAACCGATAAATGGTTCTTTTCGAGTTCGTTTCAATCCACGCGCCCGCATGGGGCGCGACTCATATGTTTTGGTAATATCTGCTGACAAAGATTCGTTTCAATCCACGCGCCCGCATGGGGCGCGACAAAAATGAAATAAGCAATACCATTGGCGCTATTGGTTTCAATCCACGCGCCCGCATGGGGCGCGACCACAGTCTTTTTCGATAATGCCCTGCTCACGCAGGTTTCAATCCACGCGCCCGCATGGGGCGCGACCCAGTACAACCGATAAATGGTTCTTTTCGAGTTCGTTTCAATCCACGCGCCCGCATGGGGCGCGACAGGATTTGGAATCGGGGGAATTTTTATTGGTGAAGTTTCAATCCACGCGCCCGCATGGGGCGCGACAAAAATGAAATAAGCAATACCATTGGCGCTATTGGTTTCAATCCACGCGCCCGCATGGGGCGCGACCCGCCTGCACTGGCCGAATCTGTGAGACAGAAATGTTTCAATCCACGCGCCCGCATGGGGCGCGACCTACCCTTTACGGGTTTCACATGGGTGGCCTACAGTTTCAATCCACGCGCCCGCATGGGGCGCGACACCCGCACCAATTTCATTCCAGCCATTTCATCAGGGTTTCAATCCACGCGCCCGCATGGGGCGCGACTGAGTGTCAAAGTCGCCGAAAGGGCAACAATGCGGTTTCAATCCACGCGCCCGCATGGGGCGCGACCGAGGCGCGTCCTTCGGTGCAGTTGAGCTATAAAGTTTCAATCCACGCGCCCGCATGGGGCGCGACCTCCTTTCATAAATTTTTGTTTTTGTAAATTCATTGTTTCAATCCACGCGCCCGCATGGGGCGCGACTTTTACTGCCCGGAATAGCCGACAACGGGAAACGGTTTCAATCCACGCGCCCGCATGGGGCGCGACAAATCAATTGATCCATTCCCTGCGCAGGATACTGTTTCAATCCACGCGCCCGCATGGGGCGCGACACGAAACGCTAAAAAAGGCAAGGCCCCAAAATCCGTTTCAATCCACGCGCCCGCATGGGGCGCGACATAATGGGGGAATAATGCGAGAAAAAAAACAAGATGTTTCAATCCACGCGCCCGCATGGGGCGCGACCATTAAGGACAGCACTATAAATCATAATGATGGGTTTCAATCCACGCGCCCGCATGGGGCGCGACACAAATTCCGGGCGGGAATGCAGGCATGGGCTGGTTTCAATCCACGCGCCCGCATGGGGCGCGACGTATTCCACTTTTATATTTTTATTGCCAATTTCGTTTCAATCCACGCGCCCGCATGGGGCGCGACCTTATAGCGGAACTTATTTCACGCGTGTATATGGTTTCAATCCACGCGCCCGCATGGGGCGCGACGCACTTTTTCCAGGTCGTCATCGATGCGTTCCCCGTTTCAATCCACGCGCCCGCATGGGGCGCGACACAATGTAGTTGTGGGAGACGTGGTCGCTAATCTGTTTCAATCCACGCGCCCGCATGGGGCGCGACAAAAAAGGCCGCCCACGCCTGATCTCTCAGGCATGGTTTCAATCCACGCGCCCGCATGGGGCGCGACTCAACATTCGGCGCAATTTTTAAAGGTTATATTTGTTTCAATCCACGCGCCCGCATGGGGCGCGACTTGACCACGGACTATCACCGGTAACATCTTCAAAGTTTCAATCCACGCGCCCGCATGGGGCGCGACTTCAGCTTGGCTGGAGCTACTATCGAGGCAATCGGGTTTCAATCCACGCGCCCGCATGGGGCGCGACGGCATTATCTTGATTTTATGGCAATCCGAAATGTTTCAATCCACGCGCCCGCATGGGGCGCGACTGCATGATCTGATCCGGCATTTCCTCCGGCATGATGTTTCAATCCACGCGCCCGCATGGGGCGCGACATTTACCGAGTGCCGTAGCTTCCAATTCCGGTTAGTTTCAATCCACGCGCCCGCATGGGGCGCGACATAATCGCGGGAAATCAGCGGTATGAGGCAGCAAGTTTCAATCCACGCGCCCGCATGGGGCGCGACTTTTTCTACGGCCAGAATCGTGCGCAATGATTTTTGTTTCAATCCACGCGCCCGCATGGGGCGCGACTTTCTTTCAACAGTTCTTCTGTCACTGTAGCTTGAGTTTCAATCCACGCGCCCGCATGGGGCGCGACCGGAGCGGAATAATACCTGCTCCCAGCGCATTCGTTTCAATCCACGCGCCCGCATGGGGCGCGACCGGAACATCTGGAGCATATAATCGGTGGCATTTCTTGTTTCAATCCACGCGCCCGCATGGGGCGCGACGATTCGTAGTTTTGATGAAAACCTTGCACAACTTGTTTCAATCCACGCGCCCGCATGGGGCGCGACCCAGCATAACGTTATTGCCTATAATTACATTCTGTTTCAATCCACGCGCCCGCATGGGGCGCGACTCCTGGTATTATCAGCGGCTGCAATTTTGGAATTGTTTCAATCCACGCGCCCGCATGGGGCGCGACACCGACAATGATACGACCCACGCGCCGGACGGGAGTTTCAATCCACGCGCCCGCATGGGGCGCGACAATCCTTCGCTACAACTAGCGATGGCGAATTTATTGTTTCAATCCACGCGCCCGCATGGGGCGCGACCGCGCGCGCGCGCGTAGCCATAATCATGCCAAGCGTGTTTCAATCCACGCGCCCGCATGGGGCGCGACATGACCCGCGAGGGGCTCTTCCGCAAGAACAGCAAGGTTTCAATCCACGCGCCCGCATGGGGCGCGACGTTCCGCTGTAAGGATTAGCACGTGTAGAGGCAAGTTTCAATCCACGCGCCCGCATGGGGCGCGACATACCTGTGTTTGCACACCGGCGGGCTGCAAATCGTTTCAATCCACGCGCCCGCATGGGGCGCGACGATCGTGTTGTTGTGCAATTATCAAATCAATCATGGTTTCAATCCACGCGCCCGCATGGGGCGCGACCTAGGCAGTTTTTGAATGCCATAGGTGGGATAAAGTTTCAATCCACGCGCCCGCATGGGGCGCGACGCAAGACGACAGGTTAAATAACGTTATCAATCAAGTTTCAATCCACGCGCCCGCATGGGGCGCGACATTGATCTGGGTTCAGCAAAAATCATTAAAAGAATAGTTTCAATCCACGCGCCCGCATGGGGCGCGACCTGGCGCAATAATGCACGTCTGGGCGAAAATAACGTTTCAATCCACGCGCCCGCATGGGGCGCGACCTCCACCACTTCCATATAAGCCATTCTCGGATTGTTTCAATCCACGCGCCCGCATGGGGCGCGACGGTTACCGAGGGAATGAATCCCACCAATTCGCGTGAGTTTCAATCCACGCGCCCGCATGGGGCGCGACATTCTGCTCGAAAGACAGAAATCGAAGAGCCTGAGTTTCAATCCACGCGCCCGCATGGGGCGCGACTTGAGGTAATCGTGTTATTGATTGCATCGAACATGTTTCAATCCACGCGCCCGCATGGGGCGCGACACACCCGCGATGATGATTTCCAGAAAGGGATAAGAGTTTCAATCCACGCGCCCGCATGGGGCGCGACGGAGGAATAACAGGGTTGCTAGGCGGTGTAGTCGTTTCAATCCACGCGCCCGCATGGGGCGCGACGGCGATCCGACTCGGTATGTCACTGAAATGGAGCCGTTTCAATCCACGCGCCCGCATGGGGCGCGACGGTCAGGAGGCGTCCCAGCAATCGATGATAATCCGTTTCAATCCACGCGCCCGCATGGGGCGCGACGCTGGATATACGGAACGCTGTTTTGGATGTAGTGGTTTCAATCCACGCGCCCGCATGGGGCGCGACATGGCTTGTACAGAAGGAATAGTCGCATCAAGGCCGTTTCAATCCACGCGCCCGCATGGGGCGCGACCTTCTCGGCGGTCAGGAGCCGCGCACCGAGCACCGTTTCAATCCACGCGCCCGCATGGGGCGCGACCAATGCCGAGCTCTTTGTATGTTTTGGTGATCGGGTTTCAATCCACGCGCCCGCATGGGGCGCGACGGTTTTGTTTGCGCCTGAAAGCGTCGGCGGGAAAGTTTCAATCCACGCGCCCGCATGGGGCGCGACCCACCTTCGCCAGAGCTTTCTTGATTGCATCGTTAGTTTCAATCCACGCGCCCGCATGGGGCGCGACTGTCGTTGGGGTTGTCGGGAGTATAGCCGGTGATGTTTCAATCCACGCGCCCGCATGGGGCGCGACCAAAAAGAATGCTCTGTGATACTTGCCGGACAAAGTTTCAATCCACGCGCCCGCATGGGGCGCGACGTCAGTGGGCGGGAGTCAATCAGGAATGTAAGGTGTTTCAATCCACGCGCCCGCATGGGGCGCGACGGCAATGGGCCTCTGAATAGGCATCTCGTAAACGTTTCAATCCACGCGCCCGCATGGGGCGCGACGATGCTGTGTCCATAGAGTTTTCATATGTTTTGGAGTTTCAATCCACGCGCCCGCATGGGGCGCGACGTCATAAAAAGAGAGAGAAGTTACATAATTAAGGTTTCAATCCACGCGCCCGCATGGGGCGCGACGCTACTTTGGCGTGGAATTTATTTTGTGAAGGAGTTTCAATCCACGCGCCCGCATGGGGCGCGACTCGGCAAATTCAGCCTAAAATCAGGATATTGCAAGTTTCAATCCACGCGCCCGCATGGGGCGCGACCTGCTTGTTTTGTGTTTCCCGCAAATGCGTTCAAGTTTCAATCCACGCGCCCGCATGGGGCGCGACCCACAATGCCGGAAATATCAGTCCCATCACGGTAGTTTCAATCCACGCGCCCGCATGGGGCGCGACTGTCGTTGGGGTTGTCGGGAGTATAGCCGGTGATGTTTCAATCCACGCGCCCGCATGGGGCGCGACCGATCACACTGGATTCAGGGAGACCCGTGAGCAGTTTCAATCCACGCGCCCGCATGGGGCGCGACAGCTATTTTCAGCAGCTTTTCGGTTCGAGCATCTGTTTCAATCCACGCGCCCGCATGGGGCGCGACGTGCGGATGGCCGCTTTCCAGTCTTTCATTTTGTTTGTTTCAATCCACGCGCCCGCATGGGGCGCGACATAGTTAATTGTTGTTGTTACGGTTTCCGACGAAGTTTCAATCCACGCGCCCGCATGGGGCGCGACCTCGCCAGAATCGGGAACTTCTTCGAGATCATC
>MAEO01000189.1:0-789 GCA_001683985.1 Smithella sp. M82 | reverse complement strand
GCATGGGGCGCGACATAGTTAATTGTTGTTGTTACGGTTTCCGACGAAGTTTCAATCCACGCGCCCGCATGGGGCGCGACACAAACTTTCAAGCAATCCAAATGGGAAAAGAATGTTTCAATCCACGCGCCCGCATGGGGCGCGACAGAATTTCAGCTCGGATTTCGATTTCCCTGGCGTGTTTCAATCCACGCGCCCGCATGGGGCGCGACTTAGGGAAGATGGTGTGCGTGTTGGCTATTGGTTAGTTTCAATCCACGCGCCCGCATGGGGCGCGACTATACATGGCCGCTCCTTAGAATTGGGTCGGCAGTTTCAATCCACGCGCCCGCATGGGGCGCGACATCATTTCTGTGCAAAATAAATCCGAACATATTTGTTTCAATCCACGCGCCCGCATGGGGCGCGACTATTTGTAGGAGTAGAAATACTTGCAGGAGCAGTGTTTCAATCCACGCGCCCGCATGGGGCGCGACCTGTTGGTTCGATTGAAATTGCGCAGGTGCATTTGTTTCAATCCACGCGCCCGCATGGGGCGCGACTTCATCCGAGCGTGGTATTCGGCTATTTTAGGAAGGTTTCAATCCACGCGCCCGCATGGGGCGCGACGTCCTGTCAGCCGATAAATCTCCACCGCCGGTTAGTTTCAATCCACGCGCCCGCATGGGGCGCGACTTTGCAAATTGGGCTCTCTGGGGGCAACCGAGAGGTTTCAATCCACGCGCCCGCATGGGGCGCGACCGTTTAAATATAACTAATTACAAGTACTAAAATAATTATGAACTCTCC
>MAEO01000188.1 GCA_001683985.1 Smithella sp. M82 | reverse complement strand
AGAACATCCATGCTATCGCGTGCTCCTAACGGATAAAATAGACCAGATAGACCAGATAGACCAGACAGACGAAACAGACCTATTCTATGAAAAACACTTGAAAATGGCCATGAAGATGGCTATAATAGCTGTAATCACCAGCAAGGAGGTGTAGTATCATGCAGGATCAATTTTCCATAGTCGAGGCCAAAAATAGATTGCCTTCCATTATACATTACGTAGAGAAAGGTCCGAATGTTAAGCTTACAAGACGGGGGAAGCCGGTTGCAATATTACTATCTATTAAGGAATATGAACGGCTTAGTCACGGCTATTCCGACTTCTGGGAAGCTTTGTCAGGATTCCGAAGGAAGATCAAAGATGAAGATATAGAGATCTCTGATAAGGATTTTGAGGGGCTTAGAGACAAAGGTGTAGGAAGAGAGGTTGATCTAAGAGGATGAGATATCTTTTGGATACAAATGTCATTTCAGAGGCAATAAAAAGCAGTCCCAATAAAAATGTTATGACCATGGTTGAAAAACATCAGGACGAAATTGTTACCGCTGCTCCTGTCTGGCATGAGCTACAGTTTGGTTGTCAGCGTCTTCCAAAGTCAAGGAAACGGGAAATTATTACCTCGTTTCTGGATGATATCCTCAAGCGTACGATGCTGATTCTTCCGTATGATAAAAGGGCTGCGGAGTGGCACGCAAAGGAGCGGGCAAGATTATCATCTAGGGGTATAGCAGTCCCTTTTGTTGATGGGCAGATCGCGTCAATAGCCGGAGTGAATGGCCTGACTCTTGTAACACGAAATATTGTTGATTTTAAACCATTCTCAAAATTGAAAATTGAGAACTGGCATAGCGCTTAAAACGCTCTCAACGTTTTGATAGACCAAACAGACTAAATCAACCAAACAGACCAAACAAACCAGATAGACGCTACTTATTCCAATTTGCATTCGAGATGACACTAGGGTATTATCTTGCCATAGAGGTGCATTATGGCAAGACGTATTCAAATCAGCATTGTCGAGGTGGCGAGGGCTAAACAGGGGACATTCGCCCCCCCTTCGAAGGCGCTTTCTATCCTGCGACAAGACCTTTGAAAAATGTTCCCCTCGTGTCATTCCGGCAGGGAACCCCGGCAGGGAACCCCGGCAGGGAACCCCAGCGCATGCCGGGCATGCCGGGCATGCCGGGCGTTAATGTAGGGCGCATTCCCCGAATGCGCCGCTTTACGGATTGTTCAGGGAACAATCCCTACTGGATTCCGGCCAAGACCGCGCCGGAATGACGCCGGGTGTTAATGTAGGGCGCATTCCCCGAATGCGCCGCTTTGAGAGCTTTGCACAACTTCGATTTAGACCCGGCTCACCACTGGCTGTTCCCGACGAAGAGGCCGTACCGAATTTTTTGA
>MAEO01000187.1 GCA_001683985.1 Smithella sp. M82 | reverse complement strand
TGTAACTGTGCCAAGATATGAGCCTCCTTTTTTGAGGCTCATATTACACTTTTTCAGGTGTTCACTTTTAATTCGTAAATGACAGTCGCAAAATATTTCTTGACAAGCCAAAACAGCCCTCCTATACTCCACCCGCCGAAAAGCAATGTCTTATCAATTTAATATCAATTCAATCATAGACAAACCATAGAAAGGAGAAGTACGATGGTACAATTTCATTTTTACAAGGCTCGATTGAAAACAGTTCAAATCGTTTTGTTAACCTTGGTCGTGATGGCGTTTTCGGTCGATGTTATGGCTGGAGAGCGAAATGTTACACGGAGCAGGACCAGCAATGGCTTTCATCGAAGCGGTATCGCCACTGGCCCGCGAGGCAACACAGTCACGCGCCAAACCAAAGGTGCTTGGGATCAGCAGTCCAAAACCTGGAATAAGAGCGTGACGACCACCGGCCCCGAAGGGCAGAGCGCCCAGCGCAGCAGTACGGCCACCCGTGCCGAGGACGGCTACACCAAAAGCTCCACGGTCACCGGCCCCCAGGGCAACACGGCCACACGAGAGGCGCAGGGTTATTGGGACCCGGAGACCAAAACCTGGAATAAGAGCGTGACGACCACCGGCCCCGAAGGGCAGAGCGCCCAGCGCAGCAGCACGGCCACCCGTGCCGAGGACGGCTACACCAAAAGCTCCACGGTCACCGGCCCTCAGGGCAACACGGCCACACGAGAGGCGCAGGGTTATTGGGACCCGGAGACCAAAACCTGGGTGAAATCCGTTACGGTTACCGGAAGCCAGAAATAATAGGAGAAAAACAGGATGATTCGCACAACAACTGTAATCACCACAATGTTGATCGCTGTATTCATGATCGGTGGCTGTGCCATTGCGCAACAAAAACCGCTCCAAGTGATTTATGAGGCTGCAGATACGGACGGCAACGGGCTGATCAGCGAAGCCGAGTGGCACGCCGCTGCTCAGAAGCGGTTTGAGCTCCTTGATGCCAACAAGGATGGGAATATTTCCCAAGAGGAAATGGAAGCAGGAAAAGCGGCGATGAAAGAACGGTTCAAAACGTTTCGATCTGGACGGTAACAGCACGTCATCTTCCAGTCGCCCTGGAATTTCCGGGTGCCTTTTTCCATTGCCGGAACAGGACATGTGCCTTTGCCGGGTTCTTGGTGATGAACTTTTGAGCGGGGAACATTCCGATCACGAGGGAGTTAAAGGGGACAGGCTACTTTTAGCGATTATAAAAGGGTATAGCTGATGCCGAGGGCAGTAAGAGGGTTAGCGGATAGCCTTATTTATCATGTGCTCAACCGTGGCAATGGTAGGCAGGAAGTTTTTCATAAAGACAGAGACAATGAAGCATTTATCAATCTTATGAAACCCACATGACGGTATCCGTCACAAAGGAGCATGAAAATCCCCCCTCACCCTTTAGAAAAGGGGGGAACTCAAGCCCTGCCCTCTTTGCCGAAGAGGGGAACTTCCCCCTTTAGAAAAGGGGGATTGAGGGGGATTTGATGAGGATAGTTTTAAATAACAATATAAACAATGACTTAGAGGTGCATTTTCGAGTGAAACAGGCAGCAGTGGTCATATATGGCAGGGAACCCCGGCATGCCGGGCATGCCGGGCATGCCGGGTGTTAATGTAGGGCGCATTCCCCGAATGCGCCGCTTTACGGATTGTTCAGGGAACAATCCCTACTGGATTCCGGCCAAGACCGCGCCGGAATGACGCCGGGCATTAATGTAGGGCGCATTCCCCGAATGCGCCGCTTTACGGATTGTTCGGGGAACAATCCCTACACACGTAGAACATAGAACATAGAACATTGAACGCGGAATGGGACGAAGAAGCGCGCGTTTGGGTTGCGACCAGCGAGGATGTTTCGGGACTTGCGACAGAAGCTGAAACCGTGGGAAGACTTGGTCGAAAAACTTCGAGGCATGATACCTGAACTTCTGGAGGCAAACGGGATATCACTGGATCAGGAAGTGCCTTTCGAGGTACTGTCGCGACGATTCGAATCGGCCTTGCCACACCATCCGGATGTTTTTAATGGCTGATTTTACGCCTGATTTGAAGAGAGTCTTGCGGGATGCAGGTTGCCGATTCGACCGAAAGAGCAAAGGCGATCATGAGATTTGGTACAGTTCTATTACCATGTTCGTTTCGCGGTTGACCAAAAAATCAAATCAAGGCATACTGCAAATGCGGTTCTTAAACAAGCCGGATTGCCAAAAAAGTTTTAGGTGCAAGAAATCTCCCAAATGATCGGGGGTTTCATGAAAACCCAAAGGAGATTTTTGTCTGAATGAGTCCTCGCGCCTCGTTCCCTGCGCTCTGCGCAGTACGCTTTACGGCTTTACGGCTTTTCTCGCTCTTCGCTTCTTTTTTCTTGACTTTCAAAGGCTTTTTTGCTATTAAATTTTATTGTTTAGATGGGATTTTACCTGCCAAAACATAACGTATTGAATTATCAACAATCAGGGCTCAGAATAATGCCAGAAACTGAGAAGGGCGAAGCCTGCTCTGCGCTTCAAGCTTTCAGGTTTGAGCTTCTACTATGTCCCCCATTACCTGAAACAAAGTCCCTCATGTACTCTATTACCTCCTTTATATTTTGAATGATTAGCGCTAAATTGCTATGATTTCAAAAATTTAGAAAGGTTGAGGTCTATTTTTTTATGGCAAAATTAACATTGGAGTATTGAGAAGATGATGGTTGGTTAGTTGGTCGATTGGTAGAAGTTCCTGGAGTCTTTAGCCAAGGTGAAACCCACATGACGGTCTCCGTCACAAAGGAGCATAAAAATCCCCCCTCACCCCCCTTTAGAAACTAACCCTTCCC
>MAEO01000186.1 GCA_001683985.1 Smithella sp. M82 | reverse complement strand
CTGGCCATCAATGACTTCAGTAACGCCATCCGGCTCCAACCGGAGTACGAAGAAGCCTATTACAATAGGGGAAATATTTACGCTAAATTCGGGCAATATCAACTCGCCATCGAGGATTTCAATAAAGCCATTGCCCTGAATCCAAATTATACAAAAGCCTACAACAATAGGGGCATTACTCACGGTAAGCTCGGTCAATACCTGCTCGCCATTAATGATTTTACCAATGCCATCCGTCTGGATCAAAACAATATCAAGCTTTATAACAACAGAGGGTTCGCTTATGCCAAACTCGGCCAGTATCAGCGCGCCATTATAGATTACGATGAAGCAATTCGTCTGAAACCGGATTATGCCCTGGCCTATAATAACAGAGGCTTTGCTTACGCTAAACTCGGCCAATACCGGCGGGCTATTGAAGATTATAACCGGGCCAAGCTTTGGAAACCGGACGATGAAGAAGTTCGTCGGGCATTACGACTGGCGCCGGAAAAAGAAAAACATTGAAAATATCGAATCTAAAAAACTATTTGTTTTTATGACAATTATTGTAAGCAAAGGAAGGTGAAGCCGAAAATGTTCAATCAGACAAATGTTGCTTTTAACCGAAAGAATCTGCAAAGAACCTTTCGGTTAATCGTATATAGCGAAGACCGCTTTAAAAATTCCCTTATGGCAATTGAAAGAAAAAACACCTTTTTTGTCGTGTCAGTAATTTTCTCCTTTATCACTTTTTATGCTCAGTATAGACCAACAGTAATTCATTTCCCCTTGGACTCCCGGATTGCCAATGCATTGGTTTCTTTTGTGACATATCTTGGCAAGACTTTCCGGCCTCATGATTTGGCTGTTATTTATCCTTTTGTAGAACAAATTCCCTTTGGGCAGGTCATGGGAGCAGTATTACTGATTATTGTTATCAGCGCTGCTGTTATTGTAACGGCAAAAAAATCACCATGTCTTCTTTTGGAACGAAGCAATCTGTCAGAAACCGGATTATGCCGAAGCTTACTATAACAGAGGAACTATTTATGCCATGTTGGGTCGATATCAATTGGCTATTGAAGATTTCAAGAAAGTTATCCTTTTGAAACCTGACTTTAAAGAAGCATATCAATCATTGCAACTGGTTCTGGTAAGGCAACAGCAAAAACGCTAAATTATAATTTTTTAGTATGTTATTTTCTCTGTTATAAATCAATAAAGGCAGCTTTTTAATGCCCAAGCTAAAGGATTTTGCCGCTGATGAAAGAAGAAATAAATTTCAAGACAAATAAAAAATATAATTTTTATTTTATTTTTGTCATATTCATTGCGGGCATCATTGCCTATTCCAATTCCTTTGATTGTTCTCTTCATTTCGACGACGCTAA
>MAEO01000185.1:2440-2741 GCA_001683985.1 Smithella sp. M82 | reverse complement strand
GCCTCAATTTCCTGGAATCTGCTATTCCTGGCGACAAATTTTGCCTTTTTATCACCCACATGACCCGTCCAGAGATAGTGACCTATGCCAGGGAAAAAGGGATCAGGGTATATTTTTCTTATGAGTTTTGATAGATGATTTAACCCTGCTAGGGAGGGAGATAGGGGACGTAGATAAAAAACATAAGAAATCATCCTGACAGTTTATATTTTTCAAGTCATTATGGCTTTCAGGCCGGCAAGCTGGACGGGGATTAGGGGACGGAGGTAAGTTGTAAAGTGTGAAACGTAAAAAGTGAAAC
>MAEO01000185.1:0-2430 GCA_001683985.1 Smithella sp. M82 | reverse complement strand
GTCATTATGGCTTTCAGGCCGGCAAGCTGGACGGGGATTAGGGGACGGAGGTAAGTTGTAAAGTGTGAAACGTAAAAAGTAAAAAGTAAAAAGTAAAAAGTAAAACGTGAAAAGTAAACTGTGAAACGTTTATAAAACTGCGAGAAAGGCGTAAGGCGAGAAAAGGGAGGTAAATGTCCGTCATCCCGGCGAAAGAAGTTAAATGTCCGTCATTCCGGCGAAAGCCGGAATCCAGAGAAGTAAAAAAAATCATGGGGGAAACGGGTCAGACCTCTTTATGGGCAGCAATTCTCATTATGAGCCGTATCGGGTGTTCATATGCTGTGAGAGTGGCGCCTTGCCACGACATTTCGCGGTTCGGAAGCCGCTCCCGCAAAACTATCTTCCCAAACCATCATGACCGGGATTTGGTCACCCCCACTCATGAAAATCATCCCCTCTCCACCCAGTGGGGGGGGTCAGGGTGAGGGGGGTGTATTTTCACGGTAAAATGAGAATTGCTGCTTTATGGGCTTTCAGTTTGACTTTGAACACTTGGTTTGCTATCGTTTTGACAGAGGTGTAATATGCCAACGATCAGTATGTTTTACGGGATTATTATTCTGCTCTTTTTTGAGATTAAAGAAAAACACCACTTGCCACATATCCATGCGCGATACCAAGGAAGCCATGCATCGATTGCCATTGAAGACGGAACTCTTTTGGCAGGTGAGTTACCTTCCAGGCAGTTGCGCATGGTTCAGGTTTGGGTAGATTTGCATCGGGAAGAATTGCTTGCAAACTGGGAAATTGCGAAAGAAGGTGGCGAACCATTCCGTATCGAACCACTCAGGTAGGAGGGAGTATGTTGCTCGATGTTTTGCATGTAGAACCCCAAAAGGATTATATTTTGGTGCTTGAATTTGAGAACGGTGAACGTCGCCGGTTCGACATGGCGCCCTATATTGACCAGAAACCTTGGGATAGATTGAAAGCAAGCAACACGTTCTCAAGCGCTTGTGTAGGTTTTGGAACGGTTGTTTGGTCAAACAACATCGATATCGATCCTGAAACACTCTACGAACTTTCAACTCCCATATCCTGATACGAAATAACGCTGATACGAAATAACGGGTAGAGTAGAGAGATGACTTTGACGGCGTCAGGTTTGGCCTATCTGTTACCGCCCCTTCTGGAATTCCGGAATTCCGCCGGAATTCCGGGGACAGCGGTGTACGGGGGAATTCCGGGGACAGTATATATATTTTAATTGACAGGTATTGCAGAAAAGTAAAAAGTAAAAAGTAAAACGTAAAAAGTAAAACGTAAAAAGTGAAACGTAAAAAGTGAAAAGTAAAACGTAAGCACGTAAATATTATGGCTTTCAAGCTGGCAAGCCGACAGGCTGTCAGGCCAACCTCCGTTAAGATAGGGGGCGTTGTTGACTAATTCAACTCATGGTTTGGAATGCCGTTTACCCGACTGCCCAATCCTCGACCCGCAATTGATCAATACGTTGAAATTCTTTCACATTATGGGTTACGAGAACGAGTTTGTTGGCCATGGCAATGGCAGCGATCTGGATATCTCTTTCGCTGATCGGAACGCCGTTGTTTTCCAGCCGGGTGCGAATGTCCCCATAGCTACGGGCAGCCAGTTCATCGAAATGGTAAATGTTCAGCAAATTGGATATCTTGTCAATTTTCGCTCGTCTTTCTTTCTTCTTGATCGGCGACTTCTCAATGCCGTACCAGATTTCAGCCAGAGTAATGGACGACAGAGCCAAATCCGAAGGCGAATGTGCCTTGATGCGTTCGATAACGATGAAATCTCCGCGCATCCAGTAGCTGACGATATTGGTATCCAGCAGGTACACAGCGGGCTAATCCAGGCTGAATTCTCGCGTGGCAAGGGGATCGGGAGTCCTGAAATCCGGATCAGGAACAAAATCCTCCCAGAACCCTTGAGGCCAGCAGGCCTCGAGCAGCGGCTCAAGTATAACCTTGTCGCCCTCCTTTCTGATTTTTACCGCCTCACCTTTAAAGCGAAACGCTTTGGGCAGGCGAACCGCTTGAGAGCGACCGTTTTGAAAAAGCTTTGCGGTTAATTCCATGCTTGGGTCCTCCAACCATAATGAGTATATCTCAATATAGACCATCTAATTTGAAAGTCAAGAAGGATTGTGGGGGAAGTTGGGGACGTCCGTGAAATTATTCTTTAAAGCGTAAGGCGTGAAAAGTAAAGCGTAAAGCGTGAGCACGTCATTTTCGTAAAGACTTTATAAGACCTGTCAGCATTTTATCGATATCGTGGAGCAATTGCGATAATTCCGGGAAGTCTACCTGCTTGCAATCGGGGAATTCCGGGGACAGTATATATAGAAACCACTAATTAAGTTGACATAAGAAATGTTTATTTTTCCCTTTTCGGGTTTCAAAGTGGTTTTGGATG
>MAEO01000184.1 GCA_001683985.1 Smithella sp. M82 | reverse complement strand
CTAAAGGGGGAAGTTCCCCTCTTGGGCAAAGAGGGGTTAGGGGAGATTTTCATGCTCCTTTGTGACGGATACCGTCATGTAGGTTTCACCTTTAAATTTTGGACAAAAAAAATGCACCTTTCAGTGGTGCATTTTTTAAGGAATAACCTTAATAGTTTTATCATCTGTACCGTGAAATGATGACGTTGCTTGTCCCATTACGGTAGTTACAACATTTGTTGTCAAATACCCTTTGCTTTTATGAAAAATAATTCTTTCCTTGGTCATTGCTTTTCTTATAATTTAATTTGGTGGGCCCACCTGGGGTCGAACCAGGGACCTACCGGTTATGAGCCGGTGGCTCTACCAGTTGAGCTATAGGCCCGCCATTTTGTGCTTTTTATATTAAAATGTATCTGATATATACAAATATACAAATTGTCAATATTATTTTATTATTTTGCAGAACGTTTTTTCGTTTTATCCTTCACCTTTTTTAATTCAGGGTTTCTAATAACTTCAGAAACTTCCGTTAATGTTTCCATTAAATCCGTTGCCGCTCTCTCTTCCCCCACCAAAAAATTTATACGGTCGCTGATGCCAAAACGCAGTCGTAAAACTTTCTCCTCACGCGAAGTTAATGTTTTTAATATTTTTCGTGTTTGCTCCGCTAAATCTATATTAATCGTCGCCTCAGAAGGAGATATTATTTTCTTGTCTTCGATAAAATCGCCTAAATGGCTGTCTTCTTCCTCACCAATGGGAGTTTCCAAAGAAATCGGTTCTTTGGCAATTTTCAATACCTTTCTGACTTTCTCCAGCGGATATTCCATTTTATTGGCTATTTCTTCAGGAGTAGGTTCCCTACCCAATTCCTGCACCAGATAGCGGGATGTACGAATAAGTTTGTTGATTGTTTCAATCATGTGAACTGGAATTCTGATTGTACGCGCCTGATCGGCAATAGCCCTTGTGATTGCCTGTCTGATCCACCATGTGGCATAAGTCGAAAATTTATAACCACGTTGATACTCAAATTTATCTACGGCTTTCATTAAACCGATATTGCCTTCCTGAATCAAATCCAGAAACTGCAAGCCACGATTAGTGTATTTTTTAGCAATACTTACAACAAGGCGTAAATTTGCTTCTACGAGAGTCCTTTGAGCTATTTCCGCTTTTCTTTCGCCCTCTTCAATCGTCTTAATAATAGCTTTAAGAGCTGTTGCCGATACGCCTGCTTCCTTTTCAATTTGTCTTATCTTTTTTTGGGCCTCTTTGACTGCCGCATCATTTTTCTTAGACGGTTTAACCTGAATAATTTCCTTTTTGGTGATGCCTTTTTTATCTTTTTTCGTCTTAGCTGCAGTTGTCTTTGTTTCTTTTTTGTGCGGCGCAGTAACTTTCTCCGCCGCTTCAATTTCATCCGCATAATTTCGCAAGCGGTCGATAAATCGATGAATTTGTTTCTTGCTAAAGCGAATCTTTCGGCAAAGTGTGACGATATTTTTTGTATTCTTTTCTAAGTCGGCCTTGAATTTTTCCTTTTTTTTGGCGCTCAAAGTACTGGACTTAAACTTGGTGCGCAAAACATTGTTTTCATCATTAAACTTTTTAATTCTGCCTATCAGTTTCAGAATTCTTTCCTTATGTTCGTCCTCTTCCATGAAACCTTCTTCATCTTCAATATTGTCGACAACGTGTTTGCTCTTAATTTCGCCGCTTATCAATTTCTCGCCGATATTGAATACTTCATTAATTGAGACGGGAAGACAGAAAATTGCCGACATTGTTTCGCGCGCACCTTCTTCAATTCTTTTTGCTATTTCCACTTCTCCTTCGCGACTCAACAGAGAAACCGAACCCATTTCCCGTAAATACATTTTTACCGGATCGCCGGTTTTATCTGCACTGGAAACCAGAGCCAGCATTTCCTTGAAATTAGCGGCGCCTAAACCCATATCTTTATCCGGTTTTTTTACGGTTAATTTTTCACCCTGTTCGGTATCAATGATATCAATATTCTTTTCTCCAAAAAGCATAATAATATCGTCTATTTGCTCTGAAGACGTTACATCCGACAATAACGTATCGTTAACATCGTCATAAGTCAGAAAACCTTTTTCTTCACCCAATAAAATCAATTTATTGACTTCATCAGATTGCACTTCTTTGGCCATTCGGCATCTCCTCTAAATATTTTATTGTGAAACTCCAATTTAATGAAACTCAGATATTACAAGCAAAGCGAAGTAAATCTGTAAGTTAAATTATCCCATGCCGTGTGGGACTGCTCAATTATTCAGCGTAATTCTTTCTCTTGTGTCAGTATTTTCTCTTTCTCATAAAGAAGCTTACGTGATAATTCTTCATTGCCGTTTTCCTGGGCCTGAGCAAGTTTGAACTTAAGTTGACGATGTTGATCCTTGTACCATTTTTCCTTAATTCTTCTAACATTATCATTAAAATTCTTTTCTAACAAAGCATCATCCGGCGGCGCTTCCATCATTAATTTAAATATCTTTTCACGCAAAGGCAACTGTTCATCCGTCGTCAGCAATACATTTATATCCACAAATCCCAGGAGTTTATATGTCTCAACAATTTTCTCACCTAAATCTTTCAGCTCCGGTTGAAGAAAATAATCCAATATTTTTTCGTTTTCCACTTGTACTGTTTTCTGAGGATACTCAATCAAAAGACGGATTAAATTCAGTTCCAATGGATTAATTGGAACCTTAACATTTTGTTTATCGTTAGTTGTTTTCGACTTTACCTGTATTCCCTTCTTATATAATTCCTTCTTAAAGAGTTCCTCATTGATACCTAATTTTTCCGCAATACGTTTGATAAAAAGATTTTTTTCTATTTTATCATCAATCTTATTGATAAACTCCATGGCAGTTTTCGTCATTTCCCGTTTATCTTCAAAAGTTCTACCGCTGCCCAAAACATTATCGATGTAATAATCACTTATCGCCGGAGCGTTGGCAATCAATTCATCCAGCTTATCTTTACCATATTTTTTAATATAATCATCCGGATCGTATTTTTCAGGTAAAATTAACGCCCTTGCCCGCATTCTCATACCTAAAAATAACTCCAGACTACGGTCAAGCGCTTTTTTACCTGCTTCATCCGGATCAAAAAGGGCAACAACATCAACTGTGTAACGACGCAAAAGCTCAAGATGCTCCCTGGTTAAAGCCGTGCCCAACGTAGCAACTACATTATTGACACCGGCGTTAAACAAAGAAATTAAATCGAAATAACCTTCAACAATAAGGGCAAAGCCCTTTTTACGAATCTCTTCTTTTGTTTTGTTAAGACCATAAAGATTTTTCCCTTTTATATAAACCGGTGACTCCGGAGAATTCAAATACTTGGGTTCGCCTTTATCCAGGATTCTGCCGCCGAACGCCACTATTTCCCCGAAAATATTCTCTATAGGAAATATAAGGCGTCCCCGAAAACGATCGTAATAACTTCCTTCTTTGCCGCTGATTATCAGACCCGCTTGTTCAGCAAGCTTCAGGGACGAACCACTGCTCTCAATGTAATCCGTCAAAGAGCTCCATGTATCAGGCGCAAACCCCAGCCGGAATTGCTTGAAGGTATCTTCTGAAATACTTCTATTTTGCAAATATTCGCGGGCAACTTTACCTGCCGGCGAATAAAGATTGCGACTGAAATGCTGCGCCGCCTTTAAATTTAAATTAACTATGTTCTCCTTAAGAGAATTCTTCTGCCGAACTTCTTTGCCGGAAAGCATCGGCGATAAAACAACTCCGGTTTTTTCGGCTAAAATTTTAATCGCTTCCGGAAAAGTTTTATCGGCAATTTTCATCAAAAACGCAATGGCATTGCCTCCTTCACCACAGCCGAAACAGTAAAATATCTGCTTATCGCGATTAACTGTAAAAGACGGAGTTTTTTCCTGATGAAACGGGCACAGTCCTATAAAATTCCGTCCTGCTTTTTTCAAAGTAAGATATTCGGAAGCCAGCTCTACAATATCGATCCTGTTTTTGATTTCTTCAATCTTGTTATCATCAAAACGCATTGAGTACTTTACCTTATCTATTTAAACTTTCCATACTCCAACGTTTTATTGGGACAAGAGCGCTTTAACTTTTTCACCAACAGTTTTACCATCAGCCTTGCCTGTCAGTTGCGGCATCAATATTTTCATTACCTTTCCCATATCTTTGACTGAAACAGCCCCGGCTTCCGCAATAGCTTTTTTGATTATACTATCAACCTCTTCATCCGACATTTGCGCAGGCATAAATTCCTGCACAACTTTGAGTTCCGCTTCTTCTTTCTCTACCAGGTCAGTTCTGCCACCCTTGGCAAACTGTTCTATGGAATCTTTACGTTGCTTGACTATCGCGGAAAGAATCTGCAATGTTTCACTTTCATTTAATGGCCGCATTAATTCAATTTCCTTGTTATGCAATGCGGTTTTCAACATGCGAATAGCCGAGAGCCGAATCTTATCCTTGGCTTTGGCGGCAAGAACCATCTCTTCATTTAACTTGGTATTGATATCCATGACATTCCCCTCTTTTTTTATCCCAAAGGATCCTGCAGTTTTCTGCCTCCAAGAAGGTGCATGTGCAAATGAAACACAACCTGACCGCCTTCGGCATTGCAATTGATCGCAGTACGAAAGCCACTAGCGTCAATTTTTTTTATTTTTGCAACCTTCTGCGCCGCGGCAATCAGCTTATTCATGATATCGGTTTTTTCCGTATCGACCTCCATCAGAGTGGAGATATGATTTTTCGGAACGACAACAACATGCACAGGAGCCATCGGATGAATATCATCAAAAGCTAAAACATCGGCATCTTCGTAAACTTTATTGCACGGGATATCGCCTTTGACTATTTTACAAAAAATACAGTCTGACATAAATACAACCTCCCAAATCTCTCATTTAAAAGATTTTTTACTTTCCTGAATTGCTTCTTCCAGAGAAACAGCGCCTGTGTATAGAGCACGACCGATAATTACTCCATAAATTTCGCAATCGTCCACTTCCAGAAGTTTTCTGATATCAGTCATACCGGCAACACCGCCGGAAGCAATCACCGGAATGCTTACAGCATTGGCCAATGCTTTTGTTGATTCGAGATTGATTCCCGTACTCATGCCATCCCGCAAGATATCAGTATATACAATGGCTTTTATATTATGGTTTTCATACCGACGGGCAAGATCAATTGCGTTCTGTTCCGTTTTTTGTGTCCATCCCCGAATGGCTACTTTCCCCTCCAAAGCATCGATACCTAAAATTATTTTTTCAGGGAACGTATCACAGGCATCCTCGATAATGTTTTTATCCTGCAGGGCTGCCGTACCCAGTATAACGCTCCCGACACCGTTGCTTAAATAGAATTCAATTGTCTCCATATCCCTTATACCACCGCCAACCTGAATAGGGATATCGACCTTCTTGGCAATTTCCAGAATAATGTTTGCATTACGAGGCGTCCCGGCAACAGAACCGTCAAGATCAACGATATGTATTAATTCAGCGCCCTGTTCCATCCATGTTATTGCCATATCCACAGGATTATTTGCGTATGTTGTAACACGGTCAAAATCACCCTGAGCCAGCCGCACGCATTTTCCATCTTTAATATCAATTGCCGGAATAATAACCAAGTGAACACTCTCCCACTGAAAAGAATAAGATATTTAATATGAAAAAATGTGAACTAATGTATTCTAAAAAGAAGTTTTATTGTTCCAGTTTGGGAAACGTTTCAAATACTTTATCCATACCCTGCTTCGTCAGTTGAGAAGCAGTCAACCACTTGCCGCCACCTTTTAAAAAAGAAGATATTTGAAAAACATCTTCCATTAGAGATTTTTGTGTTTTGTCAAAAAATCCTCTCCAAATTACTTTACCATCAGCGATTCTTATCAAATGAATCTCAAAAGCTACAGATGCCGGGTGCTCCGAACCATATTCATATCCAACCCTTTCGGTATAACGGTATACATAACCTACTGCTAAAAAATCCGTTCCTAATTCCTCTCCCACTTTTTTAAAAACTTTCAGTATAGATTGCTTCAGCGATTCGGAAGCAATCCTTTTATAGACGTCCTGTACTTTATCGGAAGGAACTAATTCCACCCCTTTTAATTCATGAAGTTTATCAACAAAAACTTCTTCAACTATATTTTCCGCTCCTTTTAATATCTTTCCACAGGAATAACCTATGCCGGAAATCGGACAAATCACCGTATTCTCCTGTCCTTCTCCGGCAGTCAATGGTTGAAAAGAAATTACAGCTACGCGCACCGAAGTTTTAGTGTTTTCCGCATTTTTCTCCTGAGCCCAGACTGTGGTTAACAAAACCACCCAAACGACTAACACAAGCACTGTGATACAGCCAATTTTTCTAAAAAAATAATTTAGCAATGATTGGACATCCATTTCTATAAACTTCCCTTTGTGGAAAGAACACCTTTAATATTTTCATTCAAAGCGATGGCGTTTCTAAAGGCACGGGCAAAAGACTTAAATATCGCCTCAATAATGTGATGACCATTATCGCCGTATAAAAAATTAATATGCAATGTAATGCCGCTGTTATCTGTAAACGCCTTAAAAAACTCTTTAACCAGAACAGGATCGAATCCACCGATTTTTCTGCGACCGTATTTAACATTATAAATTAAATAGGGTCGTCCGGAAATATCCATATCCACCCGACACAGACATTCATCCATAGGCACACAGGATGAACCATAACGATTAATGCCTGTCTTCTTACCCAAAGCCTGCGCAGTAGCTTTTCCGAGGCAAATTCCCAAATCCTCAACCAAGTGATGGTCATCAATGTGCGTATCACCTTTACTTTTAACAACAAGCTTAATAAATCCATGACGTGCGAAAAGTTCCAGCATATGGTCAAAAAAAGGAATTGTCGTATCAATCTTGCTACCTTCAGTTTTATCCAGATCAATTTCAAGATTAATATCGGTTTCTTTTGTTTTGCGGATGATTTTCGCTTTTCTGGTCATAATTGCCTTCTTATTTAAATTTAAATAACCTTGTTTAAGGGGTATTCAATTATGCCCTGTGCTTCCGCCTCCAGAAGTTTTGGGATCAAATCCCGCATGATTTTCGCATCTGCAATGGTTTCTACAGCAAACCACTTGTCCGAAGATAAACTGGAAATCGTCGGAGATTTAAGAGAAGGCAGCAAAGACACAACCTTTTTTAAATTTTCCTTGGAAACATTCAGTTTCAAACCAACCTTGCCCATTGCCTGCAGAGAACCATTCAGCATGGTGGAAATTTGCTCTATTTTCTTACGCTTCCATTGATTTTTCCATGCCGCCCGATTGGCAATTAATTGTGTGTTGGTTTTCATCAATTCGTGAATAATCCGTAATTTATTTGCCTTAATCGTTGAACCGGTTTCAGTTACTTCCACAACGGCATCCACCAAGCCTTCCACAACCTTGGCTTCCGTCGCTCCCCAGGAAAATTCAACATGAATATTAACATTTCTTTCAGCAAAGTATTTCTTTGTAAAATTTACCAGCTCTGTTGATATTCTTTTGCCTTCCATATCTTTAATTGATTTGTAAGGTGAATCTTCACGGACAACCAGCACCCAACGCGCCTGCTGAGTTGAAACTTTGGAATAAATCAAATCCCGGACCACTACAACATCGGATGCATTCTCCATAATCCAGTCAATTCCGGTGAGGCCCAGATCCAATGTTCCGTCTTCCACATAGCGCGACATTTCCTGAGCTCGAACCAACCTGCACGCAATCTCCGGATCATCTATATCAGGGAAATAGCTTCGGGCATCACTGGTGATGCGCCAGCCGGCTTTTTTAAATAAATCTATGGTATTGGCTTCCAGACTTCCCTTGGGAATTCCCAGTTTCAAAACTTTCATTTATATACTTCCTCTGGATTGAAAACTTTTTCTCCCACAGCAACAAAATCCCCACCACTTAATTTTCTATAAAAACACGATCTGTACCCTGTATGGCAGGCTGCCTCGCCTATTTGTTTGACCTGCAACAAAATAGTATCGTTATCGCAATCAATAAAAACTGCCTTGAGTAGTTGAAAATTTCCTGAATTTTCACCTTTTAACCAGAGCTTCCGGCGTGATCTGCTCCAATATGTTGCCTTACCCGTCTCCAAAGTAGCTTGCCATGATTCACGATTCATGTAAGCCATCATAAGAACTTCTTTAGTTTCAGCATCTTGAACAATAACAGGGACTAAACCGCCCCCTTTGGCAAAATCCGGCTCAATCATCTTATCCTCATATCTTTTTAATTTTATATATTTAAATTATGAATTGCTTTAAATCAAGAAATATTTTCACCTTTTTAATTATCTATTTCCGGCTTGTTGAAACACTTTTTTTGTGATAAAAATCCAAAAATATCAATATTTAATTAAATCGTCATATTTAACGGAGGAATATATGTCTTTGCTCATCGGAGGAATAATTTCCGCCATTTTAGGATTAATTAGTTTAATATTTTGCTGGTCGGCTTTTTTGATCCTTATTAAAGGAGCTTTTCCAATCTTTCTACTGCTGGGAGGAGCTTTAGCCATTTATGTCGGATTAGATGAGCTGCAAGAAAAAATAAGGGAAGAACGGCAAAGACAGGAAGAGAAACTCGCAAAAGCCCAGGAAGAAATTGAAACAATAAGAGCTCAGGCTGAAAATTATAAAGAAGAACTGAAGAAATTAAAAGAGTCAAAACCTGATACAATTTAAGAAATTAATTAATCTCACCTTTGTGCAATATTAATTAATCGAAATTAAAAGGCCATCATTTTCAACCATCTTCAATTATTTCTTTTCTTTTTTTCGTTGAACAATCATTCCAAAAATCATTAACGCAGCGCCTATAGAAATCGATGAATCGGCCACATTAAATGCCGGCCAGTGAGCTGTACCGATATACACATCCAGAAAATCAACCACAGCGCCAAAACGTATCCGATCGATGAGATTTCCGACAGCACCTGAAAAAATAAGCGTTAGGGATATCACATAGAGTGTATTTTGCAATTTGCTTTTCACGATGTAATAAATGATCAGTAAAATAACTGTCAAAGTAATTCCAATAAAAAAAATACGACGAAAAATTTCGGAGGCATTAGCTAAAAATCCGAAGGCGGCACCTGGATTCATCACATAAACAATATTAAACAAACCATTAATAATCGTCCGTGATTCATGCAAAGAAAAATTTTCTATAATAACGGCTTTTGTTATCTGATCCAGCGCGACTATTAGAGCGGCGCCAAAAATAAAGATAATTAAATTTTTTTTCAAATAAATTTCCTTAAAAACTTTTTTGTTCTTTTATAAATTTGGCAGACAACGAGCACAAACAGTAGGATGTTTCGTATCCGAACCTACAGATTCTTCATAAATCCAGCAACGCTCGCATTTCCTGCCACGGGCTTTCTCCACACCGATAAAGAGGCCTTCGATTTCCTCACTTTTGAAAGGTGCTCTAATATCATTTTCTTCTACAACCTGTAACTGCGATACAATCAGTAATGAACGCATATCTTCCAGATGAGAAGATATTAAATCGTGCAATTTCTGAGGCGCCGCTATCTTAATACGCGCATCCAGTGAATGGCCGATAATTTTTTCTTTTCTGGCCTGCTCCACAGCCTTGGCAATTTCGCTTTTGGCATCAATCATCGTCTTCCAGCGATCACCAAGTTCCTGATTGAAATATTTTTCATTGACCTGTGGAAACTGCGTCAGATGAACACTTTCTTCTTTTTTGTTCCATACCGGCATCGCCGACCATACTTCTTCCGATGTAAATGTCAGAATCGGCGCGAGTAGTCTGGTCATCGCACTAAGAATTATAAACATCGCTGTTTGACCGGAACGGCGCACTGCTGACGCGGCCTTGTTGGTGTAAATCCTGTCTTTTAAAACGTCAAGATAAAGAGCGCTCAAATCAACAGTGCAATAATTATAAAGCGTATAAAAAACCACGTGGAAGTGAAAACGTTCGTAGGCTTCTGTTACACGCCTGATGACTTCCTGCAGACGGTGCAAAGCCCATTTGTCCATCTCCATCATCTGCTCGTATTCAACGGCATGTTTGTCTACATTAAAATCGTAGAGATTGCCTAAAATGAAGCGGCTGGTATTGCGAATTCGGCGGTAAGCTTCCATCAGGCGTTTGAGAATTTCATCCGAGATTCTGATATCGTCAGTATAATCTTCCGCTGCCACCCACAAACGTAAAATCTCCGCGCCATATTTTTCGATAGCTTCCTCTGCACCGATAACATTACCGACTGACTTGGACATCTTCTTGCCGTCACCATCTACGACAAAACCATGCGTAAGGACGCTTTTGTACGGCGCACGTCCACGCGTACCGACACATTCAAGCAATGAGGAATGAAACCATCCGCGGTGTTGATCGGATCCTTCCAGATACATATCGCAAGGCGAAGACAACTCAGGGCGTTTTTCCAGTACAGCCGCGTGCGTCACGCCGGAATCAAACCATACATCCAAAATATTCAATTCCTTGGTAAACTCCGTCGAGTGACAGTGCGGGCAGTTTGTGTGCTTGGGCAGTAATTCTTTTGGTTCTTTCTCAAACCAAACATCTGCGCCGCCTTTTTCCATTAAACCAACCAGGTTATCCAGAATTTCTTTGGTCATTACTTCGTTTTTACATTTCGCGCAGTAGAAAACGGTTATTGGTACACCCCATAATCTCTGACGCGAAATACACCAGTCAGGACGGTTCTCAACCATGCCGTAAATACGGTCGCGTCCCCAGGATGGAATCCATTTTACTTCATTTATACAGGCCAGCGCTTTCCTGCGCAGATCATTTTTCTCCATAGAGATGAACCACTGTTCCGTGGAACGGAAAATGATTGGTTTCTTGCAGCGCCAGCAATGCGGATAAGAATGCTGCATCGGCATGCGCCCCAGAAGTGCGCCAACTTCATCGAGTTTTTTAATGACGTTGTCATTGGCGTCAAAAACAAACTGTCCGGCAAAATGTTCAACATCTTCGGTAAATTTTCCCGCATCATCCACCGGTGCGTAATTATCCAATCCATATTCCAGACCGATTTCATAGTCTTCTTGACCGTGACCAGGTGCGATATGCACAGCGCCTGTTCCGGCTTCCAATGTTACAAAAGGCGCCAGAATCAAAAGGCTGTTTCTTTTTACCAGTGGATGAATGCATTTCTGCCCTTCCAGAACTTTGCCCTTAAATTCATCCAGAATTTCATAATTTTTATTCTTAAAACCGAAAGACTCCAGACAATAATCAAGCATGTCCTTGGCAACAATCAGAACATCGTCATCAATCTTTACTGCCACGTAAATAAAATAATCTTTGACGGCAATAGCGAGATTTGCGGGAATCGTCCACGGCGTGGTTGTCCAGATAACCATCGAAACCTTCTGACCGGCAAGTTTCGGCAATATCTGAGCAATATCTGAAACAAAATTAAATTTGACATAAATGGACGGTGTATTATGATCGGCATATTCCACTTCTGCCTCTGCCAGCGCGGTTTTACAGGTCGCGCACCAGTAAACAGGTTTTTTGCCTTTGTAAACACTACCGTTAAGATAAAGTTTGCCGAATTCGGCAACGGTTGCCGCTTCATAAGAATAAGCCATTGTCAAATATGGATTATCCCATTCACCAAAAACCCCCAGACGTTTAAACTGCTCACGCTGAATGCCGACATATTTTTCTGCGTAAGCACGGCAGGCGCGACGTTTTTCCACCTGCGACATTGTCGCCTTTTTAGTCCCAAGCTCTTTATCCACCTGATGTTCGATAGGCAGACCGTGGCAGTCCCAGCCGGGCACATACACACCATCAAAGCCGACCATATTTTTTGATTTAATAACTATATCCTTGATTATTTTATTGAGAGCAGTCCCCAGATGAATATTACCGTTGGCATAGGGAGGACCGTCATGTAGAATGTAAGATTTTTTCCCCTTCAATACCTGTCTGATTTTTCTATAAATATCCATCTCTTCCCATTTTTTCAACATCTCCGGTTCGCGTTGCGCCAGATTCGCCTTCATCGGAAAATCAGTCTGAGGAAGATTCAATGTTTGCTTGTAATCCATTTTCTGTTACTCCTTAAATCTTCAAAAAAATAGCGGTTAAACCGCGAATTTTTATTATTGTAAACCATATTCCGCAATAATTATGATGCAGTCAACTATCACATAAACATGGGACTTTCAAGCATAAGTCGTTCAAGCGGAATGGTAATTTATTGTAATTCTGTCGGCATTTCCTGAATAATACCCATTCGAACGTAAATAGGACGAACAAATTTGCGTATCTCCGACAACCTTGTATAGAATAAGACAGCCCCAGCAATGCTCAATATCCCGCATAAAACAATAGTAAACGGAGCCCCGATCTTATGAGCAATGCTACCTCCGATAAGACTGCCGAAAGGAGCCATTCCGATAAAAGCTATGGCATAAAAACTCATGACTCGGCCTCGTTTATCCTCATCGACAATTGTTTGCATGATTGTATTACAGGAAGCCATGCAGACAATTATACCAAAGCCAACAACAAGCATCAGACCCAGAGAAAGCGGCAAATAACTGGAAAAAGAAAAGGCAACAAGTCCGCAGCCTAAAACAAAAGTGGAAAAAGAATAGCCTGTAGTTTCTATAAGCAAGCGCCCTTATCAGAAATCGGAGAGTTGCTTTATTTTCATTCGGGTATGTTTTTGTTCTCATATTCATAATCAAGTTTGTTAGACTTTTCTTTTACACCAGTTTGCGGGTTCGTCATTGTAACTCATTGTAATGGTTGAATCGCTCTTTGAAAAATCCGAAA
>MAEO01000183.1 GCA_001683985.1 Smithella sp. M82 | reverse complement strand
ACCGAATCTGAGCCCCGCAGAGGTTCCCGTTCCCGAGATAGTGGCATCTCTCAAAGAAAGCAAACCAAATCTTCGATTCCATCAAAGTCAGAGTCATTTGTTACAAGGTTTTGCAGGTTGCTCTTTTGCATTACTGCAAAATGTAACGCATCGTTAGACATCAGGCGGTGGGCTTTCATGAGTCGACAAGCCATGCGAAAGATATCTGCTGTTACCTCCAGGATAACCAAATCGTATCCTGTATCAACTTCATCAACGATCGCATAGGCTTCCAATTCTTCAAGCGCTTCAGGTTTTCGCTTTAAATATTGAATAACTTGGCCCGTCTTGAGTCCAGTCTTTTGAGCAACTTCACCGATTATCAATTTATGGATAAACTCATTTAATACAACGGTAGAGATATAGCCTGTCAGATCTCGGCTATGGATACGATCCAACAGTGTATTACACCATTGACCGAATCGCGGATGGTCAGTTAAGGGCATTTCTTTCTAACTCTGGCCCACAAATAGGGGAATCACTGAGCCCCTTGAAGCAATGACATTGCCGTAGCGCGTACCGCAAAGTACAATCTTTTTTTCATCGACTGTCCTCTCCTCATGGGCTTTATCTTTTCTGAAGTATTGTATGCCGTCATCATCTCCCGCACGAAGCGCTCACTGCTACATTTGCTACTCTTGATAATCATCAAGTAGATAAAACTTTTTCTATTTCTTCATCAGTAAATTTCAACTGTCTCAAAACTCTCTTGCAATATACAGGGTCTAAAGTTTTCTTTCCCATTTGGACAGGAGCTGAATATCTCTTGCCTTCAATTGTCCTTGAATATATTGCATGGTCTGTTGATCCCTGCCTGACAAATACTGCGCCGCCTCTTTCCAGCAACTTAACAAATTCCTTGCTGGACATTGATGACACTTTAGGCATACGAAGGTACCTCGTGTACCTCTAGCGGCCTCAAAATCAAACCTTCCTCTGGCTCCCTATACCACTCAGGCTCTGTATCCCTAAGGAACTCAATAAATTCATCAATAGTAATGGGAGACACAATAGTCTCTGGATGTTCTTTTATATCTGCCAGATACAATTCTATAGCTGATTTAAGGTTCTTTTCTACATCTGCAAGGTCTTCGCCGCTGGCAGAAACATTGAGTTCAAGACATACCGCCACATATTCAAGCTTGCTTTTACGAACTATCGCTGTATATTTTCTCTCCATTTTTTCTCCCCCAATTTTAGATTATCTTTTCTCTGGTATACAGGCAAAAAAGGGGACAAGAAAAAGGGGACAGGCTGCTTTTTCTCATCTTCTTTCCCTTTTTTCGGTTAAGTAAAGCTACGTTCTGGGTGTAGGGATTGTTCCCCGAACAATCCGTAAAGCGGCGCATTCGGGGAATGCGCCCTACATTAACGTCCGGCGTCATTCCGTGTTGTCATTGGGGACGCCCCTAAAATACTAAGTTTCTATTGATTCCAGTTCCAGTAACTGATAACCGTTTTCTTGTGCAATAATTTTGCCTCTTTCAGCGCTGAGGACGTCATTGTAGAAAGATAGGGGACGTAGATAAAAAACATATATCAATTGTCTGGTCATTGGGGACGCCCCTAAAATACTAAGTTTCTATTGATTCCAGTTCCAGTAACTGATAACCGTTTTCTTGTGCAATAATTTTGCCTCTTTCAGCGCTGAGGACGTCATTGTAGAAAGATAGGGGACGTAGATAAAAAACATATATCAATTGGCGGATAAACTCACTCCGCTTCAAGGATTTACCTCAACAACAACACGATTCCTGGTGCTCGGAAAAGAGTCCAGTGACTCACTTTTTGACATCATTTTATAGGCGTCCTGGATATTTTTTTTAAGCTCATCAATGGTTTCCTCTGAAAATGCACCTCTAAGTCATTGTTTATATTGTTATTTAAAACTATCCTCATCAAATCCCCCTCAATCCCCCTTTTCTAA
>MAEO01000024.1 GCA_001683985.1 Smithella sp. M82 | reverse complement strand
GGAAGGAAAATTATCACAAATACACAATAATGTCAAACTATTATATTAATTTTAAGCAGGGTTTATGCCACTAATTCAGGCTTAACTTTAAAGCAAAAATAAACATTAACCGGCAACAATTGAGATAAAAACTTTTCTTGTGCGCGGGCCGTCGAATTCGCAGAAAAATATTGACTGCCATGTTCCCAGAACAAGACTGCCTTTTTCAATAATGACCAGTTCCGATGCACCGACTAACGACGATTTAACGTGCGCTGCGGAATTTCCCTCCATGTGTCGGTAATTCGCATTCAATGGAATGGCTTTATCCAGTGCAGCCAGAATATCACGGGGAACATCAGGGTCGGCATTTTCGTTAATTGTCACCGCAGCGGTGGTGTGCGGTGTGTAAATCAGGCAAATACCGGATTCAATTTTCTCTTCGTTGACTGCTTTTTGTACTGCCGCCGTAATATCAATCATCTCAAAGCGGGAATGTGTCTGAACGGATATTTCTTTCATGAATGACTCGTTGTTGATTGAACAGTTGTTTTAATCGCTGCATAAATATCGTTTATGATCTGCCGGGATATCAACATCATGGCATTACTTGCAGCCTGGCAATATCCACGGGGAGAAGACTCCTGCAATGATTCTTCGTGAACATATTTTTTCTGAAACATAATCATTTTGCCTGTTTCTTTTTCCCGGATATCTTTCAAAGAAATAGTGATACTGACAACTGCTGTTTTATTATTGTTTTTATCAATACGCAGGTAAAATTCCTCAATACCGCCTGAAATAACGAATCGTCCCTGATCTTCTTCGGAACGGGAAAATACAGCGCTGAAAAGCCTACTTGCCCTCATGTCCCGCAAGAGAATATCGGCAACCATATCCGCCGGATTTACCGCCCATCGGGAATAATTAAAGGAGTCAAAGCTATAAGCATCGCTGCGAAAAACCATATTAGTGGTATTATAAGCAGCAGCAATGGAAAAGCGATTAAATTTGACGGAGGTCGCCAGCATGTCCGGATTATTCCTAGATGGCATTGCATAGCTCAACAGATAATTTTCCACATTATACTGAGGTTTACCGTAACCTGAGCACCCGGTAATCAAAAAAGTAAAAACAATCAGCGCAAAATACAAGCTGTCCGGTAATACCCGCAAATTCTTTGTCCATGGTAATAAGCGTTTCATTTTTTTATTCCTCTCATTACTCCATGATTTTTCTTGGCGGAGCCGGTTTTGAAAAAATGAGTTCCGATGGATTTCTTGTCAAACTTTCAGAAAGTCTTTGCAGATTTTCCGAGGTGACACGTAAATTTTCCGACGTGTCCTGCAATTCATTGGTAATAACTCTTGCTTTCTTATTTATATCTGCCAATAATGCATCTGTGCGACCGGCTTTTTCCTGAAGCTTCAATGCATCCAGTTCTCTTTTTGCCTGAGCTATCAATTTACGGGCATCAGATAAAGTTGCTATGGTTTCATTGGTAAGTTGATCGACTTTACCTTCAGCAACCATCTTGTTTATTCTGGCCGCTGTCTGATCGAGATTATTGGAAGCGGATTCCAGATGATTCATTATATTGTTTGTTCGCTTGCCTCCTATGAAGTTCTCTATCGCCCTGGAAGTATTTTTCAGCTGATCGGAAATGCCTTTGATATCTATGCTCTTAACGTTTTGCATAATTGTACCCGCTTCATCCAGAAAACGGCCGATTCCCGATTTACGGGATGGAATAACCGGATAACGGGAATCAAAATCTATTTTTGGCGAAGCTGACAAATCGTCGGGTTTAATCTGGTCGAGCTCAATGAAAACAATTCCGGTAATGCCGGCTGTTTTAAGCGTGGCAATGATTTTCTTCTGTAAAAAATTTTCCAGATCGATTTTCATAATAACTTCAATCAAACGGTAGTCCGGTGCTACCCCAATACTCTGAACCTTGCCGATTTCCACGCCCCGATATTTAATTGCCGAGTCAACTTGTAATCCCTGAACGGATTCATCAAAATAAGTCGCATAGAGAAAGCCTTTCGTAAACATTCCGGACGCACCTATCCAAATAATAACTGCCGCACAAATCAGCGTGCCAATGATTAAAAAAAGACCTATCAAAAATTTTGAATTTTTAGCTGACATAAAACCTCTGTTCATCAGAAGTATCAGGTTTCTGGCGTAAGAAGAAACTCCTTACCCGTGGATCTGTTGCCTGTTCTTTTAATTCCAATGGTTTGCCTTCGGCAATAATACCTTTCGCTTCTTTATCCAACATTAACACTCTATGAGCTATTTTGTAAATAGATTCCAGTTCATGGGTTACAATGACCATAGTTGTTCCCAAAGCTTCCTCGGTTTTGATGATCAGATCGTCCAGTTCCGCTGCTGTAACCGGATCAAGCCCTGCTGACAATTCATCAAAGAAGAGCACTCGAGGGTCCATGGCTATAGCCCGGGCTATGCCGGCTCTTTTTTTCATGCCGCCGGAAAGTTCGGAGGGCTGATGATTTTCGTAGCCTGCTAAATTGACCATGCCTAATTTCATTCTGATAATAGAATCGATTGTGGCCTGATCAATGTCCGTATATTCCTGTAACGGCAATTCTATATTTTCTCTAATCGTCATAGAACCAAACAAAGCACTGGATTGAAAAAGGACGCCTATATTTTGTCTGTATTGGTTGAGTTCTTTTTCTTCTGCGCTTACAATATCCATACCCTGATACAAAACCTGACCGGAATAAGGCTTTTGCAGGCCGATCATGATTTTGAGCAGGGTCGATTTTCCGCAACCGCTGGCACCGACAATCACCAGAACTTCGCCTTCATAAACCTGAAAGTTTAAGCCTTCAAATACAATATTATTGCCGAAACGCGCTGCTAAATCTTTGACGACAATAATTGGAGTTTTTTCTTGAGTATCCAAAATATGCTCCTTAATAACATTACTTTATATAATAAAACATAATGGCAAAAATGGAATCGGCTACAACAATCATAAAAATAGCCATAACAACTGCAGATGTGGTAAATTTACCGACATCCTGAGCACCTGAACGAACCTGGAATCCTCTTTGACAACCTATTGCAGAAATCAGCCCGGCAAAAACAGCCGCTTTTATTATACTTGTGACAATATCGAATATCTGTATTGTCTTCATTGACTGTGTCACATAAGTTTTCAACGTCAGATCAAGACTGGTAACTCCAATGATCAGACCTCCGACAATACCGAAAAGATCGGCATAAACGGTCAGAATCGGCACGACAATGACTGTAGCAATAACTTTCGGTACAGCCAGAAAGCGAATCGGTTCAAAACCCATGGTATGAAGTGCGTCCACTTCCTCATTAACCATCATTGTTCCTATTTCCGCGGCAAAAGCAGAACAGGAACGTCCTGCAACCAGAATCGCCGTCATAATAGGTCCCAGTTCTTTAATCATGGCAAAACTGACTAATGAAGGGACATAAATATTTGCTCCAACCATTTTGAATTGTAAGAATGACATGAAAGCAATGATTAATCCCATCAGAAGACCGATCATGGCTACAATAGGAAGGCCATCCACGCCAGCCCGACGAATGTAAAAAAGAACATCTTTTCCCCGAAGTGATTTCGGATGTCGGATAATATAAAGAAAAGCAACCATCAATTCTCCGATAAACGTGACAAATTTGGCAAAATCTTTTGCAATTTGTACAGAGGTTTGCCAGATCTGCCATATAAAATCCTTATAGTATTTCCCCGATTGATTAGGTAACCCACGGCGTTCTACCAGGCGGAAAATAAAATTATCCTGCGTTTTTTCCGTCGAGGCAGGCAATTTACGACGCTCTATCAGATTATACATAAAACCGTCTTGCAACTTTTCCAACTGAGAAGGCAAGTCTATCAACGCATCCTCACGAATGACACTGAAAATTCCTTTCGATTTATCGTTCAGATTAATAAGACGACATTGTATATTCTGGTGAGCGGCCCCTTTTTCAATTTGAACCAGAGCAAGGGCTGCCGCACTGTCCAAATAGCATACTCCCGAAAAGTCGATAGTCACAGATTCCAATTTTTGTTTGTAAATTTCCCTGTTGATTTCACTTCTGAATACCATCAGATTTTGCAGACTAAAATGACCGGAAAGATTAACAAAAAGATTCAAATCTTTCCGGATAAAAGAAATATTGTATTCCTCTGGACAATTCTTACGCTTCTGAGTCTTCATTATTTATCGCGTTCGGAATTAAATATTTTTCGTGAAACTAATTAGACCGGTGCTTCAAAATCACTCTATATAATCTAATAACCTAAAATTTACGTCAGGCAGTCTTTTACCGGAACTTATTGGCCGATTATCCGTCAGGCGCAAGGCCGCAGGCATCCGTATCGTTAAATATTTAAATTCAGAAAGCATTTAACCCTGTTGACGGATACTTGTCAATGGAAATCCTCAAGATGAAGATTTTTCGGGGTAGGTTTGATATTAGAGATAAAAACACCCCCTTAAAATCTTTTGTTTTAAGAGGGCGCTATTATTTATAGATCATGTTTTGAATTTTGTTTTCACAAGTTAAACGTTCTTTTTTCTTCCGCAGGCTTCCTGATAAAGCCTCATTATGCAGAGGAAGATGCCCAGCAAGAATAAACCAACCATGAAATTCGGAGCAGTTCCTAAGACACCGTCAAGTAAATGACCAATATAAAGAAATAGAAAAGAAGCTATCACCATTGTGAATCCCCAGGCCGATAACATCAGGATCGAACCAAAACCGCTGAATTTCTCTTGTTGAGTTTTATTTATTGCTAACATTTTCGATCCTCCTTTCTATAGTGTTTGCTAAAATCCTCTTAGCTGACGATGGTTTTTACAGTTTCAATCACCGGATTGGTGAAAAGCGCCATCAGGATTGTATACAGAGCAAAGATAGTAACAACTTCGCCTAAATACATTTTTTCATATTTGCGTTTTAGAGAAACCATGATCAAGCCGCCGATGATTAAACAACCCAGTTGAAAGTATGGGAAGTTAGTTGCTCCGGTTGCCGCATATTCAGCAAAGCCGAAAGTTGCTGTAAAAAGAACAACCGCTAATATTGTTATCAATGTTCCTAATGTCTTTTTCATGATCTGTTACCTCCTTATAGGTAATTAGTTTTGTAAGTTTGATTTTAATTAATGAGAAGATCGTGCCAGACTATCGGTACTTGAAAAACAATTTTGTAAGTAGTTGAATTATATGGTTATTAATGATAGACTTAACCTTGAAATATTTCTTTAAAAGCTTTTTGGAACGCTCTTTTTTAATGGAACGTAAAAGGAGTTGAACAAAATGTACAAAGTGATCAAGATTATATCTTGGGAATTTCCGAAAAATCTTCATAGACAAAATGAAAATTTACTTTATAATATAAACATATTTTTACTGAAGGTAAGTAATGAAGTATAATATCTGAAAAATTGTTACAAAAAAATCAGTTTTAACATTTAGGAGACCAATATATGACGAAGATGACTCGAAATGTTTTTATGTTAATTATTATGCTTGCCACTGCGTTCTTTGTTTTGGGATGTGCAGCAGGAACAAAAGAATTGCTCAATGAAGATTACAAAAAAATGAACAATGAAGATCTACTTCGCTATTACTACAACCTCAATGATGAAATTGAGCGTCAGGAGAAACAGTCTGTTCCTCAATTCGGTATTGGAATCGGTGGCTTTGGACATCATACCGCAGGCGGTGTTGGCGTCAGTACCGGCGGATCAGGGTACACGTCTGATGATTTAAGAACGCGCAGAGTCGATGTCCGATTAGAATTACAGAAAAGAGGAATAACCCCATAGAAAAGTATAAACATTTAAATAAGAAAGGGTTTCCCAAACAAGAAACCCTTTTTTACTGGCGCGCCCAGGAGGATTCGAACCTCCGACATCCGGATTCGTAGTCCGTTTTTTTTACTTTCATTCAATTTCACAAAACGTCATTTTCTTCTTGACATTCAATAAATTAAGTCTTATATTACTTTCACACAGCGTCACTTAAAAACACACT
>MAEO01000182.1 GCA_001683985.1 Smithella sp. M82 | reverse complement strand
GAGGATAAACAAGGTTTTTGTGAAGATCACGCAGGGATAAAGAGATGGAAAAAAGGCGCAGCAACCCCTGACGGGCAGAAGAGGAAGCGCCTGGTCGGCGAGTTCTTTGAGAATGGGGTTGAGCAGCTTGGCGTCAAAGACCTGTGCTTCGGATAGAGAAGTCAGGCTTGTTTTCTTGATTCCAAGACGTTCCTGAACGACTTTGAGTTCAGTCGCCCGTTGGATTCCCCGCAGGCTGGCGAGCAGGGGCGTAAAGAAATAGAGGAGAATCAGGGCTATATACTTGTCATCATGGAGTTCCCGGTGGTGATTGTTTCGAACGTCATGAAGACGGTTCAGTGTTTTAAAGAAGGAATCCAGATACTTGAAGCCCTGTATGTCCTTGTCCCGGATGGAAGTCTTTGGAGAAGAACCAGTTTGTTGAACTGTCATAAGGAACACAGCCTCCGGCGAAAATCTCTGTAGAGTGGATACAGGTAAACATCCTTGATGGGGGCATGAATGTC